>JBBIJS010000232.1:0-4747 GCA_037445855.1 Chloroflexota bacterium
CCTTTCCACGCCAATAATCCAGAATCTCGCGCAGACTTTGCTCCAGTGGAATCTTCGGCGCCCAGCCGGTCTGCGCGCGGAACTTGCTCGTATCACAGTACATCGCCGGAGTGTCGGACGGGCGCAGCCGCGCCGCGTCTTGCTCGACGCGGATGGGGACGCGGCTCTGCTTCAGCATCAGCTCAAGCACCTGCTGGATCGACCAAGCGCGTCCACTGCCGATGTTGTAGACTTGGCCGGCGACGCCGCGCTCAAGCGCGAGATGGTACGCGCGCATCATATCGTGCACGTCGGTGAAATCGCGCTGCGCCGAGAGGTTGCCGACGTACAGCACCGGCGCGCGCGCGCCGACTTCGATTTCCGCGATCTGCTTGGCAAAGTTCGACGTGACGAACTGCTCGTTCTGCCGCGCACCGATGTGGTTCGACGGTCGCACGCGCACGACATGCAGGTGATGGCTCAGAAAATATTGCAGCCCCAGAAAATCCTGCCCGATCTTGCTGACGCCGTACGGGCTATCGGGACGGAGCGGCGCGTCCTCGCTCACCGGCAGATCCGATGGCTCGACGCGGCCGTACTCTTCGAACGATCCGATCACGAGGAGGCGCGCGGTGGACTTGGTCTTTGCCGCGGCGTGCAGCACATTCACCTGCGCGCGCAGATTGATCTCCATCGTCCCCCACGGGTCTTGCCAGGAGAGCGGCGGAAATGCCTGACCCGCTAGGTGGTAGATGCGATCGGGCTGCGCCTGCGCGAGCACCGCCTCGGTAAAGGGAAGGTCGGTGAGGTTGCCCTCGATAAAAGTTACGCGCCCCACAAGGTGCGCGATATTCTCACGGCTGCCCAGACCGGCGCCAAATAATTGCGCATCCCCTTGCGCCAGCAAATAATCCGCCAGGTGGCTGCCCGCAAATCCATTGAGACCCGTAATTAGCGCACGCAAGCGCTTCTCCTCGTCGAGATTGACTGTCGCGTGCATTATACCTTAACTTGGCGCGATTCGCAAAACGTTTGTAAAGTTTGCCCCCTCGTTCAACCTGTGCTACACTTGGCGACGTGCGTTCCTCGTATCAACCTCTGGCGATCCCTCAGCCACACAGACGCCGCGACATCGAATCATTTCTGTGTGTCGTTGTGCCTTTGTGCTTATTTCTCCTTGCCGCGTGCGCGTCCACGCCGAAACGCGTCGTAATTTTGGTCGACGGCGACCGCCGCGTGATCGAGACGCACGCGGTCACGGTGCAAGATGTGCTGAACGAACAGAACATCGCGCTGGGCGATAACGACCGCGTCGATCCGCCGCTCTTCGCCGAAATCGCGCGCAGCGCGACGATTACCGTCACCCGCGTCGAAATCAAAACGCAAGTGGTGAGCCAGGCGATTCCGTTTACGCGCCAACTCGTGCGCGATGAATCATACCCGCAAACCCAGATGCGGATCGTGCAGCTCGGCGCGAACGGCACGCTGCAAATCACGTACCGCATCACGCTCGAAAACGGACAGGAGACCGCACGCCGCGAGGCGGGGCGCAAGATCATCAGCCAACCCACGGACGAAATCCTGGCGATCGGGACGCAAGGCAGTCTGCTTTCGGTTCCGTTAACCGGCAGCATCGTCTATCTCGCCAACGGGAACGCGTGGGTAATGCGACATTCCAGCAGCGAGAAGCGTCCGCTCACAGCGACCGGCGATCTGGATGGGCGCGCGTTTTCGCTTTCGGCGGACGGGCGCTCCCTGCTCTTCTCGCGCGCGGCGGACGATAAATCAAACGGGCTGAACACGCTCTGGCTGATCGATACCCTCGTACTCGGCGAAGCGCCGCGCGCACTGGCGGTGAACGACGTGCTGTCCGCGCAGATCGCGCCGGACGCGCGCAGCATCGTCTATTCCACCGGCGAGAAAACGCAGGGCGCGCCGGGTTGGAAAGCCCACAACGACCTGCTCCTCGCGTCGCTCGCCATCAGCGACACGACGCCGCTCAAGCCGCCGCAAACCATTTGGAAACCGAGCACGCCCGCGCCGTTCAGTTGGTGGGGCGCGAATTTCGCGTTCGCGCCGGATGGCCGCGCGATCGCGTACGCGTTCGCGAACGAGATCGGATTTATCGACCTGTCCACGCGCGCGACGCCGGACAATAGCACGCCGCGCCGCGCGCTCAAGAACTTTGCGCCATTCCGCACGCGCGCCGATTGGGTGTGGATGCCACAGATCGCCTGGTCGCCGGACAGCCGCTTCATCGTCGGCGCGGTGCACGCGCCGCTCGGCAACCCGCGCGTCGCCACCGACGATCCGGTGTTCGAAGTATGGGCGCTCGCGCGCGATGGCAGCGTCAACGCGCCGCTCGCCAAGCAAACCGGCATGTGGGCAGCGCCGGTCTGGTCGCCGCCGAACGCACGCGGCGAAAGCCAGATCGCCTTCGGCGTCTCGCTCGCGCCAAGCGACAGTGAGCGCAGTCGCTACGCGCTGAACGTGATGGACCGCGATGGCGGCAACAAGAAACAAATCTTTCCAATTTCGAACGAGGATGGGCTAACCGTGGCGCAAGTTGCATGGTCGCCGGACGCGAAGCAACTCATCGCGGTGCGCGACGGTGATCTGTGGCTGTACGATTTCGCGTCCGCGCGCTGGTCGCAACTGACCGCGAACGGCGCGTCGTCGCTGCCCAAGTGGGGAAAGTAAAACGTATTGCGTGATGCGCGAGAAGATTGTTGAATTGGGACGGGCGTCGGCTGGAGCAGAAAACGAGAAAGCGCCAACCGCGCGAGATTTTTGAAAAGACCAAAGGGCACTGCCATTTTTGCGGTGACCGAATCGATGACGAAAGACCTTAGAATGAAAACTCGCCTGGTCCTCCTATTAGTTTGTGCGGCGATTCTGATTGCCGCTGGCGCGGCTGCCTTCGTCGCCCTGCGCGATATGCAGACGCAGACGCGCGGCGTGACGTACGGCGCGGCAATCAACACATCGTTCGGCGTGAACGCGGCGCTGGAACAGTACTCCGACGATCAACTCACGACTGCGCTCGCGTTGATTCGCAACGGACATTTCACGCGCATTCGCCAGCATTTCTACTGGAATGAGATCGAGCCGCGCCGAGGCGAATTCGATTGGAGCAAGTGGGATCGCATCGTCGCACGCGTCGGCGAATCGAATTTACAATTGGTCGCCGTGCTGGACACAACGCCGGCGTGGGCGCGCGACCCCGGCGAAGCCGATCTCGTCAACGCGCCGCCGCGTGATGTAAACGATTATGCGCGCTTCGTCGCTGCGTTTGCCGCGCGCTACCGGCAGCCCATTCGCTACATCGAAATCTGGGACAATCCGAACATCCATCCGTTCTGGGGTCGCCGCAACGCCGATCCGATCGAGTATACCGCGCTGCTCAAAGCCGCGGCGATTGCCGCGCGCGCGGCAAACCCGGACGTACAGATCGTCGCCGCCGGTCTCGCGCCGAATAGCGAACTGAGCCGTGAGCATCCGGATTATTCCGACCTCCTCTTCCTGCGCGGGATGTACGAAGCCGGCGCGCGCGATTATTTCGACATCGCCGCCGCCAAGCCGTACGGAATGTGGAGCGGACCGGACGACCGCCGCGTCGCGCCGGACGTGTTCAACTTTTCGCGCGCGATCCTGCTGCGCGACGAAATGGTCGCGCACGGCGACGCGTCCAAGCCGCTGTGGGCGGTCGAGTTTGGGTGGAACGCGCTGCCGGCGGACTGGCGCGGCGCGCCGTCGCCGTGGGGCACGGACACGGAAGCGGTGCAGAGCGCGCGGCTCGCCGGCGCAGTTCAGCGCGCGCGGAGCGAGTGGGACTGGATGGGCGCGTTGTTCGTCCAGACCTTTCAGCCGAACGCGCCGAGCAGCGACCCAGTCTGGGGTTTCGCGCTGGTCGATCAGAACTTGCAGCCGCGTGCGCTCTACGCCGCCACGCGCGCCATGGTCGCGCCAGTTCAGCCCGCCTCGTTCGATTTCGTTCGCTTCTACCTAACGATTGCCGTGCTAGCGCTCGCCGCGCTGACTGCCGCGTGGCGCGGAGTAGTCGCGGCATCATTGCTGTTGTCGCTGATTCAAAATGGTTGGCGCACAATCGAATCGCGATTTACCGCGCTGCCGGAACTCGCACAATTCGCGCTGCTGGCGCTCGGCGCGATTGCGTTCTACTATTCGCCGAACGTCGTCTTGAATTTCGCACTGCTTGCCGCGCTGGTCTTCCTCTTCGCGCTGCGGCTCGACCTCGGCTTGGCGATCACCGTCTTTACGATTCCATTCTATCTGCTGCCGAAGAGTCTGATCGGCGGCGCACAATTCTCGATGGTCGAAGTGCTGACGCTGGTTGCCGTCGCGGCATGGGCAGTAAGGCAAGTAACAAGGCAAAAGCTAAAAGCTAAAAGTACTACTTTCCGCTTTCCGTTTTTTACTTTTGACTTTGCCATCGTCCTCTTTGTTCTGCTCGGCATCGTCTCAGTCAAGATGGCGGGCAACTTTGGCGTGGCGATGCGTGAGTTGCGCGTCATCGTGATCGAACCCGCGTTGCTGTACGGCTTGATCCGCGCGTCGAATTTGTCGCGGCGCGATTTGCGGCGATTGATCGATGCGTTCATTCTGTCCGCGGTCGCGGTGTCGCTGATCGGATTGTACCAGTACTTTTTCACCAACTGGGTGATCGTCGGCGAAGGCGTGCGGCGCGTGCTGGCGGTCTACGGCTCGCCGAACAATCTCGCGCTCTACCTCGACCGCGCGCTGCCGC
>JBBIJS010000233.1:0-4740 GCA_037445855.1 Chloroflexota bacterium
GTGCCGGCATGCCGCGGCGCGAGTTCCGCGGTACCGGTTTCCTATTGTCCCGGCATCGATAATCGCTTAATCTACTTTTGAGCAAAAAATAAATATTCACCGATAAGAGCAAACCCGCCAAAAGACGGGGACGCAAAGCTAACGGGTCTAAAACGCAGATTCTGCGCTATGACCGCCAAGCTGCCGAAGTGGAGTAGCGAATTTCCAATCTGTCTATTCCGCGTCAAGCGGCATAGACAGTTTTTTAATCACCACATACCGGTTGGAGTTGAGCTCAACCGGAGGAGGGGTACAAAATGAAGAAAACACTTTTCGTCCTGCCGCTCGCTGTCCTGCTGCTGACGCTGACGATTGGAGTGGCAGCGGCAAGCTACCAGTACGAAGACCCGGCGCTCTGTGTGGCGGGCAAATGGCTGATCGTCGATGCAGCGAATCCTGCCGCGGTCAGAGTGTTCGTGCCAGAAGACGTTCCGTACGGCGACCAGCAAGCCGGCGGCTGCGCGACCCCGGGTCCCAAGGTCGCCCTGCTGCAGATCGTCAAGGAAAGGGGCAAACACGCGACCATGCACGTCCAGATCGACGGCAAGGGCGCGGCAACTCCATCCGTCACCGTTTCGTACGGAGATGTCGTGACAGTCAAAGCCAACAAGGGAAAGGGCGTCCTGAACTTCTGGTTCGCCGTCCCGCCAAGCGGAGATTGATTTGCGGTTGGTGGCTTGTCAAAAACCACTGGTCCGTTTAAGCGGTTGTTTGGATATTCACCACCAGGCACGAAGACACAAAGATTTGCCGCACGTCCTCAAGAATCTGCCCTATTCTTTGCGCCATCGTGGTTCAGGATTGTAATTGTTCAACAACCTCTCGGAGAAACGGGCGGCAAAGTGTGAAGGCGTCAGAAATCAGGCAGGACCAAAAGTCTTGCCTGATTGTTTATCCGGTCAGGGTTGTTCACACACCATTTGGAAAACAGAACGCGGCGTGAGATCAATCACGCGCGATGCTTTGCGCGCCTCAAGCAGCTGTAGTATAATTCCAATCGATCTGAACCGGTTCGATCCTCCTCAAGATGAATCCAGTGGCAACTCATTGTCCCAAGTGTGGTTTTGAAAACCCGAGCGGCGTAAATGTCTGCGGGCGTTGCGCCGCGCCTCTCGCGCGGGCGTGCCAGATTTGTGGTTTTGAAAACCCGGGCAATTTCAAATTCTGCGGCAATTGCGGGACTCGCCTGGACGGAACAGCCCGCGCGCCCGGCAGTGAAAGCCGCGCGCGCGCGGCGGCGCCGATCCCCGCGCCGCTGGCGGAAAAAATTACGCACGCCGGCAAACAGATCGAAGGCGAGCGGCGCACCGTCACCGTTCTCTTTTCGGACATTAGCGGGTTTACCGCGATCTCGGAGAAACTGGATCCCGAGCAAGTCTACGATCTGATCGACACCACGCTCAAGGCGTTCACCGCGCAAGTCTACCAGCACGAAGGCACGCTGGATAAGGTGATGGGCGATGGGCTGATGGCGCTCTTCGGCGCGCCGATCGCGCACGAAGACGATCCGGCGCGCGCGGTGCGCGCCGCGCTGGGAATGCAAGACGCGCTGCGCAGCATCAACGTGGATTTGGAGGAACGCCTCGGCATCACGCTCAAGGTGCGCCTCGGCTTGAACTCCGGACTGGTCGCGGTCGGCAGCATCGGATCGGATTTGCGGATGGAGTACACCGCGCTCGGCGACACGGTCAACGTCGCGTCGCGCTTGCAGAATGTCGCCGAACCGGGAACGATCCTCGTCAGCCGTTCGGTCTATGAGCAAACGCAGCCGCTGTTTGAATTCCGCGAGCTGGGTTCCATCCGCGTCAAGAACCGCGTAGAGCCGGTGGAAATCTACGAGGTCGTCGCGCTGCGGCAGGTGGCGGGCCGCGTGCGCGGCATCCCCGGACTGACCGCGCCGATGGTGGGACGCGCGGAGGAACTGGCGCGCTTGCGCCGCGCGGTCGATGACCTGGTCACGCGGCGGCGCGGGCAAATCATTCTGGTGACCGGCAATGCCGGCATCGGCAAATCGCGTCTGACCGCGGAACTCAAGGGCTACCTTGCCAACCAGTGGGCGACTGTGCTGGAAGGCGCGTGCCTCTCCTACGGACAGACGGCATACGGCGTTTTTCTGCGCGTGCTGAAAGCGCTCTTCCAGATCGCTGAGGAAGATCCGGAAGAGATCGTCCGCGAGAAGATCGAGCGCGCCGTGCGCGTCCTCGTTCAGCCGGCGTCGCTCAACGCTACCTTGCCCTACCTCGAACACCTTTTCTCGTTGCGTATCTTTGAGAAGGAAATGACGGCGCGGCTCCGGCACCTCACGCCGCCGCAATTGCAGCAACAAACTTTTCTGGCGATCCGCGAAGTCCTCGTCGCCCAGGCGAAAGACAAGCCGCTGGTTCTCATTCTCGAAGACATTCATTGGATCGATCAGCTTTCACTCGATCTGCTGACGTTCCTGCTCAGCGCGGTGGAACAAGCGCCGCTGATGATTTACTGCAACTCCCGTCCCGCGGAAGGGCAGGGTGCGGCGCAGCTTCAGCGACTCGGCGCGGAATTGTACGCGGCGAATTTCTTGTCCGTGCCGCTCGCGCCGTTGTCGCACGCCGACAGCATCGCGCTGGTCGATCTGTTGCTGACGATTTCCGATCTGCCCGAGCGGCTGAAGCAATTGTTGCCGGAGCGCGCGGAGGGCAATCCGTTCTATCTCGAAGAGATCATTCGGATGCTGATCGATCGCAGCATCATCCGCCGTCGCGGTGACCATTGGGAGGTCGATCCCGCCGCCGACCTGACCGGGCTGCAAGTGCCGCGCACGCTGCAGGGCTTGATCATGGCGCGCGTCGATCACCTGAGCGAAGGCGCGCGCCAAGCCGCGCAGTACGCCGCCGTGATCGGACGTGATTTTTCGTACCGCTTGCTGAGCGCAGTCGTCGAAGGCGCGGCGAATCTAGGCGAGGACGTCCGCGAACTCGAAGAGCGCGAGCTGATCCACCGGCGCGCGGCGGACGCGGAGATGGAATTTCGGTTCCACCACGTTTTGATTCAAGAGACAGTTTATAATTCGCTGCTCGTGCGGCGGCGCGAACGACTGCATCACAAAATCGCGGAAGGCATCGAGTCGCTGTTTCGGAATCGCATCGAAGAGAATGTCGAGCCGCTCGCGTTTCATTATGCGGAGAGTAAAGACATCGACCGCGCGCTGCCGTACCTCATTCGCGCGGGCGCGCGGGCAGCCGACCGATTTGCCAACGACCAAGCCCTGCGTTATTATCAGCTCGCCGCAGAATACCTGCTGAGGACGAACGCGCCGACCGAACAGCGGATCCAAACGTATACCGGCTTGGGCGCGGTCCAGAATCTCGTCGCGGACTATGACGGCGCCATCAACGCGTACCGCACCGCGCTGGAACTCGCGCGGACGGCGAGCCACGCGCCGCCGCCGCGCAGTCTCGCGGACATCATGCGCTGCATCGGTCGCGTGTACGAGCGCCGCGGCGATTATGCCGAAGCCCAGCGGTGGCTGGACGATTCGCTCGCCGAACTGGACCGCGATCCCAACACGGAACGCTCCGAAGATCGCGCCCGTCTTTTCAACGACATCGGCTGGGTTCACTATCGGCGCGGTCAATTCGAAGACGCGTACAAATGGCGGATGCTCAGTCTCCAAATCATCGAAGGCACGGAACACTATAGTGAAATGGCGGCGGCGTACGCCGGGTTGGTGGCGCTCTTCACGCGCAAGGGCGATTGGGCGCACGCCCTGGCGTACGGCGAAAAAGGTTTGCAACTGCGCGAGACGATTGGCGATATCTCCGGCGTGTCGCAGTCGCATACGAGTCTCGGCGCGATTGCCGGCGAGCAGTGTGAGTGGGACCGCGCCCTCAAGCATTTTCAGCAGGCGTTAGAGATCAAACAGCGCATCGGTGACATCGGCGGCGTTTCGCGCTTGAACAACAATCTCGGTTTCCTCTACCTGGAGAAGGGCGATTACGCGCGCGCTGCCGAGTACTGCCAGCAGGCGCTGGAGATCGCCGAGCGAATCAAGAATGAAAACCTAACCTGCCATGCGCTGATAAACCTGGGACATTGCGCAATCTTGAAGAGCGAATGTGAGACGGCGCTTCCGCTCCTGACGCGCAGTCTGGAGATTGCCAGCGGCACGAGTTCGCCGGAAGCGCTCGCCGAGGTGCAGTCGCTGCTTGCCGAAGCGCGGTTGAGCCTCGCGCAACTTGAGCAAGCCCAGTCCATGGCGCAGCAGGCAGTCAAGCTCGCGTCAGAAATCGGCAGCCCTTTGATCGAGGGACAGGCGACGCGCACGCTTGCCAAGATCGCACGCGCCCGGCAGAACCGGGATGCGGCGGAGGAATCTATTCGCCGCGCGCTGACCATCCTGGGCGATCTTAAGAATCCATCCGAGGTAGCGAAATCGGAATTCCAGTTAGCGTTGCTTCAGCGCGACCGCGGTCAACTCTCCGCTGCCCGCGCGACCTTCCAGCACGCCGCGCGCACGTTTGAACGGCTGGGCGCACAAGCCGAGTTCGAGCAAGCCCGCGTCGCGTTGCAGCAATTGGGCGAGCAGATGATACCCGCGGCGACAGGCGCGTAGGGAACGGACACCGCGCCGTTCGCTAAAATCTTGCGCTGGTTGATCGAGCATCCGAATCGCAACGTAAAGTCAACCTTCGCAAGGTTCGAAAAGTTATCTCTTTCCGGACT
>JBBIJS010000234.1:0-4731 GCA_037445855.1 Chloroflexota bacterium
GCGCAGATGGAACGCTGGGTCAAGGATTTCGATTCGTGGGACGTGTGCGATCAGGTGTGCAGCAATCTGTTCGATAAAACCGCGTTCGCGCACCGCAAGGCGGTCGAGTGGAGCCGGCGCGATGAAGAATTCGTCAAGCGCGCCGGGTTCGCGCTGATGGCAGCGCTCGCCGTGCACGATAAGACCGCGCGCGACGCGGCGTTCCGCAAATTCCTGCCGGCGATAAAGCGCGGCGCGACCGACGAGCGGAACTTCGTCAAGAAGGCGGTGAACTGGGCGCTGCGTCAAATCGGCAAACGCAATGCCGCGCTGAGCCGCGCCGCGGGCGCGACCGCGCGCGAGATCCAACAGATCGATTCCAAAACCGCGCGGTGGATCGCCGGGGACGCGCTGCGGGAACTGAAAATCAAAGGTGGAAGGATGAATGTCATCTAGCAGGTTGTCGGAGTGGTAGCATAGCCCCTCGTGGGCGTCCGTGATTTTGCGGCGAGAACGCCGACAAGCGGCTATGCTACGGGGTTCTCCGACAAACTCCTAGCAGACAGAAAAAAGCCGTGTGCGTTTTGGAAACACACCCGGCTTTTTGACTGCATACTGAACTCTGTTTACTGCTCCCGGTTCACTTTCTCTCCGCGTACTGCTTCTTGTAATACTCCTTGTATTCGCCGCCCTTGAGTTTGCGCCACCACGCCTCATTGTCTGCGTACCACTTGACCGTCTCAGCCAGCGCTTCCTCGAACGTGTGCGCCGGTTCCCAGCCGAGCAGTCGCAGTTTGTTCACATCGAGCGAATAGCGGCGATCGTGCCCGGCGCGGTCGGCGACGTGCTGGAGCAACGATTCCGGCTTGCCCAGCATCTTCAAAATCATCCGCGCCATATCGATGTTGTACACCTCACGCCCGGTGCCGACGTTGTACACCTCGCCGATTTCGCCTTTATGCAACGCCAGGTCGATGCCTTCACAGTGATCGAGCACGAACTGGTAATCGCGCTGCTGCTTGCCATCGCCGTAGACCGGCAGCGGCAGATTGTCGATGGCATTCGTCACAAAGAGCGGCACAACTTTTTCTGGATATTGGTACGGACCGATGTTGTTCGCGCCGCGCGTGATCGTCGCCTGCACTTGGTGCGTCACGACGTACGCGTGAATCAGCAAGTCCGCGCCGGCTTTACTCGCGGCGTACGGGCTGCGCGGCAGCAGCGGATCGGTCTCCTCCGACGAACCCTGTTCGACCCAGCCGTAGACCTCATCTGTGCCGACCTGGTGGTAGCGCAGTCCGAATTTCTTTGCCGCCTCCAGTAGCACGTACGTGCCGTAGACGTCGGTGCGGATGAACGCGTCCGCGTCCATGATCGAACGGTCGACGTGCGTTTCCGCGGCGAGGTTGACGATCGTATCGATCTGGCGCGCGCGTACCGCCTGCTCGACCGCCGCGGCGTCGCAGATGTCGCCGCGGACGAACGCGTAGCGCGGGTTTGTTTCGATGTCGTGTAAATTGTCCAGGTTGCCGGCGTACGTGAGTTTGTCGTAGACGACGATCTGGTACGCCGGATATTTCTTGAGCAGGTAATGCACGAGGTTCGAGCCGATGAAACCGGCGCCGCCGGTCACCAGAAGATTCTGCACGCGTTCTCCCCTTACATTTTTTTGCCGCGCTGCGCGTACGCGTCGTAGAGCAAGTCCCGCAAGTCTTCTTTCGTCAATTGAAACGTCGCGCGCGCGCCCGCTTCGTCGCCTTCCGTCACGCGGCCCTGCAAGATCAGTCCGTCGTCCATCTCCAGAATGCGAATCTCGGCGAGGTGGGTGCGCTCCACATACGCGCCGACCGCGCGCAGGATTTGAGAATAGCGGAGGTCCATTTCGCCGCGGTGGGGTTGAAACATTTCAATGCTCCTTCACCAGTCGCTGCAGATCCGCGAACGAGAGGACTTGCATCTCGCTCGAGCGTCCGAGCGCTTCCCCCTTTTCATAGTACACCGTGCCGGTCACGATCATGCCGCCTTCAAACTCCATCACGCAAACGTCGCGCATTTTTCGTTTGGCGATGAATCGTCCGAGGGCGGCAAAGGTCTCAGGGTAAGCAATGAGTGGTCTGCTCACAGTAACCCTCCTTGCGCTCCGCGCTACAGCCCAACTTTGGAAAAGTCTCCCACCATCATCCTGAGCGTCTTGGTATGTCCGTCCGCGCGTCCAACTTGGACATTTCGGCCGATCAGACTGTCCGCTACGCGCGCGGGCGCATCGACGATCTGACTATTTTCCAATACCACGCTGTGCTCGATCTCGCAGCGCTGAATCAAACAATCGTTGTGGATCGAGGTGTACGGACCGACGAACGCGTCCTCAATCCGCGTGCGCTCGCCGATGATCGCGGGACCCCGGATCGTGCTATTGCTGACGACCGCGCCTTGTTGCAGTACGACGCGCCCTTCGAGGCGCGACGCGGCGTCCACTTGCCCTTCGTTCTTCGCGTCAAGCACGTCCAGCACCAGCCGGTTCGCCTCCAGAATGTCGGACATCTTGCCCGTGTCGATCCACCAGCCCTCGAGCAGATGCGCGCGCACGTTCAGCTTCCGATCGATCAGGTATTGGATCGTGTCGGTGATTTCCAATTCGCCGCGCGCGGAGGGCTGGATCGCCTCCACCGCGGCGAAGACGTTGCGATCGAACATGTAGATGCCGATGACCGCGTACGGCGACACGAACTGCTGTGGTTTTTCGACCACGCGCGTGACGCGCCCGTCGCCGTCCAGCACCGCGACGCCCATCGCGCTGGGATCGTCCATCTTGTAGAGGATGATCTGCGCGTTCATCGCGTGGTCGCGGAACGCCGCGACCTGCGACGCGATGCCGTCGCGGATGAAATTGTCGCCGAGGAACAAGGCGAACTTGTCGTCGCCGATAAATTCGCGCGCGATCTTGATGCCGTGCGCGATGCCGCGCGGCGCATCTTGCGCGATGTACGCGACGCGCGCGCCGAACCGGGAGCCATCGCCCACCGCTTGCTTGACCTGCTCGCCGGTCTCCGGGCTGATGACGATGCCAATGTCGGCGATGCCGGCTTCGACCAGGTCTTCGATCGCGTAGAACAGCACCGGCTTGTTCGCGACCGGCACGAGTTGTTTCGCGCCGGTGTAGGTGAATGGGCGCAGGCGCGTGCCTTTTCCCCCGCTGAGAATCAGACCTTTCATTCCCACTATCCTTTTGGGACGGTAGTCAGGTGGTTGGGTAGTTGGGTGGTTGGAAAAGCCAACCACCTACAACCCAACCACCTATTTTTGCTCCTCGCTGGCATAGTACTGGTACAAACTCGCTTCACCCTTTACGTTGTTAAGCACCGTGCCGATCAGGTGCGCGTTCACTTTTTCCAGCAGCGCCTTGGCTTTCTTCGCGTGCTCGCGCTTGGTCCTGCCCGCGCTAATGACCAGCAGCGCGGCGTCAACTTTGTTGGCGAGCACCGCCGCGTCCGTCACCGCAACGACCGGCGGCGCGTCGAACAAGACGATATCCGCGAGTTGCTGCAGCGCGGCAATTACTTCGCCCATCCGCCGCGACGCCAGCAGTTCGGACGGGTTCGGCGGAATCGTGCCGCTCGCCAGCAGGCGCAGGTTCGCGACCGCGGTGTCCTGCAGCGGCGGTTTTTGCATCAGCGCGTCGTCGCGCATCATATCGGTGAAACCGGGCGCGCCGCGCGCGTTGAAAATCTGATTGAGCGACGGACGCCTCAAGTCGCAATCGACCAGAATCACTTTCTTGCCCGCCTGCGCAATCGTCACCGCGAGATTCGCCAGCGTCGTCGATTTACCTTCTTCGGGCGCGGCGGAGGTCACGACCATCGAGCGGATCGCTTTGTCGAGACTGGAAAATTCCAGGTTCGTCCGCAGCGTGCGAAACGCCTCGCTGATCGGCGAACGCGGATTGGAGATGGTAATCAAGGTGGATGAACGATCGTCAGCCATTGGGAACTCCAATTTGAGCTTTCTTGCGCGTGCTCGCTTCTTCTTCTTTCTCGTTGAACGTCGGGATCGCGCCCAGCACGGTCATGCCGATAAAGCGTTCGACGTCTTCCGCCGTCCGGACGATGTCCGATTCGAGCCATTCCAGGACGAAGACGATGATTACGCCGATCAGCGCGCCGAGGATCGCACCCGCGCCGGTGTTAAGGGAGGTCTTGGGTGAGAAGATGACCGGCGAGGTCGCGTTGTGGAGAATGCTTACCAGGATGCGATCGGTTTGATCGATCTGCAGGTTCTGCTGATTGTGCAGCGAGACGAAAGTTTCCGCCAACGTCTGCCCCATCTTTGCCGCCACCGCTGGGTTCGGGTGCCGCGCTTCGATAGTGATGAGCAAGGTGGATTCGTCCGCGTTGAAATTGAGTTGGCTGACCAACTTGTCCGGCGTCACATCCAACTGCAATTTGTCGATGACCTGCTGCGTGATGCCCGGCGATTGCATTTGCTGGACATAGTTGCGCAGCAGATTCTTGATCGCCAGCGTCTGACCGTAATCGGACGAACGCGACGGCACCGCGCTCAGCGTTACGGTAGAGCTGTAGATCGGCGTTTGCAGCTTGCTAAAGGCATAGGCGCTCGCGGTCGCGATGACCGCGAGCAGAATGATGATCCAGCCGCGCTTGAAAAGCACTCGCGCATAATCTTGCAGTTGCATGCTTGTCTCCTAACGTACGGTTACGCGGAACATTTTACCACAGAATCCGGTAAACCGGTAAA
>JBBIJS010000235.1:0-4717 GCA_037445855.1 Chloroflexota bacterium
CGATTTAATGACCCTGCTTGATTTATGCGCCCAAGCAGGCGTCATCGTGCCCATTGACCCTGACGCGCTTGATTCTCTTTCCGACTATGCGGTTCGGATTCGCTATCCCGGTGTCGAACCGACGCTGAAAGAAACGCGGCAGGCAATCGAAACCGCGAAACTCGTACGCCACTATGTGCGTAAGTTATTAGGTTGAAACTATGCTCAAGAATTTGTACACCAAAATCGCTGGCGACCCCAGCGAAAAAACCGTCAGGGAAGCGCGGGTGATCGTTGAAGAACAGATCAACCCGCTCGAACCTGAATTCGAAAAACTGTCCGACGCGGAACTGCGCGCCAAGACCGACGAATTCAAAGCGCACCTCGCGGATGCCGCTGCCGCGCCGCGCGAGAACGTGGCAGAACTGCGCGAGCAATTGAATACGGCGGCGGACGCGGAGGATCGACGCCTAATCGAAGAACCGTTGAAGCAAGCCGACAAGGCGCTGGTCGATGCGGAACGCGCGGCGCTGGACGAGATTCTGCCGGAGGCATTCGCCGTCGTTCGCGAAGCGAGCAAACGCACGATCGGCTTGCGCCACTTTGACGTGCAGATGATCGGCGGAATGGTTTTGCACCAGGGCCAAGTCGCGGAAATGAAGACCGGCGAAGGTAAGACGCTCGTCGCCACGCTGCCGCTTTACCTCAACGCGCTGACCGGACGCGGCACACACCTCGTCACGGTGAACGATTATCTCGCGCGGCTCCACACGCAACTGATGGGACCAGTCTATCACGCGCTCGGTCTCAGCGTTGGCACGCTCCAGCAAGGCGAACAGAAAGCGCTCCTCTTCGATCCCAGCTTCAAAGCCGGAACGCGCGAGCTGGACTCTCTGCGAACCTGCACGCGCCAGGAAGCGTACCGCGCCGACATCACCTACGGGACCAACAGCGAATTCGGGTTCGACTATCTGCGCGACAACATGGCATGGCGATTGGAAGAGCGCGTCCAGCGCGCGTTGTACTACGCCATCGTCGACGAGGTCGACAACATCTTGATCGACGAAGCGCGGACGCCGCTCATCATTTCCGGTCCCGCCGGCGAGGCGTCGGACGAATACTACCGGCTCGCGGAGTTGGTGCATAAACTCGCGCCCGACGATTATGAAATCGATCAGCGTACGCGCGGCATCACGCTGACCGAAGCGGGCTATGACCGCATGGAACAGCTGCTGGGCAAGCCGCTTTATAATCCCGACCGCCCGGAAGAGTCCGACCCGCAGCAAACGAAGACGATGCACCACCTCGAAGCGGCGCTCAAAGCAGAGCACCTCTTCAAGCGCGACAAGGATTACATTGTCCGCAAAGGTCAGGTCATCATCGTCGATGAATTCACCGGGCGGTTGATGACCGGTCGCCGCTGGTCGGATGGACTGCATCAAGCCGTCGAAGCGAAAGAGCGCGTGCCGATCCAGCAGGAATCGGTGACGTATGCGACGGTGACGCTGCAAAATTATTTCCGCCTCTACAAGAAAATTGCCGGCATGACCGGCACGGCGAAGACCGAAGAAGAGGAACTGCAAAAAGTCTACGGACTGGACGTGGTCGTCATTCCGACGAACAAACCGATGATCCGCAACGATCAGCCCGACCAGGTCTATCGCAACGAGGAAGCCAAGTGGCGCGCGGTGACGGTGGAGAATGTCGCGCTGTACGCGCGGGGACAGCCCACGCTGATCGGCACGACGTCGGTGGAACTCTCCGAGAAACTGAGCACGCGGTTCGCCGCGCCGAAACTGCAGTTGCTCGCGCGCGTGCGCCTGCTCGTGAATGCCGTCGATGCGAGCAGCGCGCTGAGCGACAAGCAACGCGGCACGCTCAAATTGATCTTGGCGCGTTCGCTGGATGACGCGGCGGACAACTACGACGAGGCGTTCTCGTCGCGTCTTTTCCACGAGTACGATCTGCGCGCGGTCAGCGCCGCGATGCGCAAGCTGAACAAGGACGCACGCGAGCTGGCGCGGCTCAAAGCGCGGCTAGAGGCAAAGGGCGGCAAGGACGCGGCGGCGGTCGCCAAGCAGTTCAACGTGCGCGAGAACGACCTGCGCGAGATGGAAAACATCGGCGAACGCGATTTGAAGTTCGCCGCGCGGCTGGAGGAACGCAACCTGCGGCTTGATGGCATCGACGCGCTGTTGGCGGAGATTGCCGCGCACCCGGACGACATCGCCAAGAGCGCGCAGAAATTCAACGTCGCGGTGGATGTGGCGATGGCGTTGTACCAAGACAGCCGCCTTTCGCGCGCGGAGCTGGGCGACATCAACCGCGCGCTGCTCGATTCGCTCGGCGACGCGGAAGCGGTGCAGGAGGATTACAGTGTACGCGCGACGGATATGGAAGCCATCGTCAAGCGGCTGTTCTTGCGCGACGAGGATGTGACGCGGCTGGCGAAGAAACTGAACGTCAACGTAGACGCGTTCGAGCGTGAGAACCTTGAGCAATTGTGCGGGATCTTTACGGTCGACGACCCGACGCGACTTTCGGATCTCCTGCACCTCGGTATTCCGCACAATGTGCTGAACGCGAAGGAGCACGAGAAAGAAGGCGGCATCATCGCGCGCGCCGGCGAGTTGCACGCCATCACACTGGCGACGAACATGGCAGGGCGCGGCGTGGACATCAAGCTCGGCGGCGAGTTGCCGGAACAAACGCTGAACGAAGTTGGGCGCATCCTGCGCAAGAACGGAATCGATCCGTACAACCTCTCGTTCGATCAGATCAAGGACGCGTTGGAAAAAATTCCGCCGGCGAGTTACGAACTCGATAAGGAACACGTCGAGCGATTCTTGAAGTACATGAACGATCGCGCGAAAGTGCGTGAGCTCGGCGGCTTGCGCATCATCGGCACCGAGCGGCACGAAGCGCGCCGCATCGACAACCAGCTGCGCGGCCGTTCAGGACGCCAGGGCGACGCGGGCTCTTCGCGCTTTTATGTCTCGCTCGAAGACGAGATCATGCGGCGCATGGGCGGCAAGGGTCTGGTCGACCGCGTGTGGGTAGAGGACATTCCGATCGAGCACGGCTGGGTGACCGGCGCACTCGAGCAGGCGCAAGTCAAGATGGAGAGTTACAACTTTGACATCCGCAAGCATCTGCTCGAATACGACGACGTGCTGAACAAACAGCGCGAGGTGATCTACGGGCAGCGTTATCGTATCCTCACGAAAGCGGATTTGCGCGAGGATTTGCGCGGCTGGCTCGAAGAGGAAATCGGCCGCGTCATTGCCGAAGATTTGAAGGCCGACCACGGCGAAGCGCGTCTGCTGCTGCACCTCGATGCGCTGCTGCCCGGCTTCTACCTGAACGAGAGCGAGTTGTGGCCGCCCTTTTCGCTGGACCTGGTTCAGCGCCAATTGAATTCGACCGACGACGTTTCTGTCGTGACCGAAAAGATTTTGGACGCGGCGCAGCAGGCGCTGGAGCTCCATCGCGATTTTCTGACGGACGCCGTCGTCCCCGAAGCGATCAGCACGTTCGAACAGCAGTACCGCACCACCTGGGACGAGATCGAAGACGTCGCCAAGAATACGCTGGCGACGATCAAGCAGGAAGCCGAAGAACAGAATCGCCGCGTCGATATGCGCACGCTGACTACGTCGATCGGTCAGTCGGTCGGAATGGCGCTCGATGTGCGCGTGGAGCGCGGCGCTTCGGCGGTCCCCGGCGAGATCGGCGAACGGGAGATTCTGGACGCGGTACGGCGCGCCTATGACCTGCGCGTCGTCGAGCAGGTGTATCACCGCACCGGCAAGCGCGCCGGGTTGAATTTTGAATTCCACTGGCGACCGGAAGGCGCATTGAATTTCGAAGCGCTGCGGGAAGAACTAGCCAATGCCATCGACGAAGCGTACACCAAACTTGCGGACAAGTACCTCGCAGAAATCGAGCGCGAAGTCGGCGAGCACGTCAAGACGCTGGACGACGTGCGCGGTAGGCGGCTGTCGCATCTCTTGTTCAGCATTAGCAACACGCGCCAAGCCGCGTTCGATCAGCGCACCCATCGCCGCGTCGATCTCCTCGTGCCGCGTTTTCCGTGGGTGCACCTCGCGGCAACGCAGCTCAAGGGGTTGGAGAGCGACGCACTGCGCGGCGACATCCTCGCGTACTGGAACCAGTCGCTCGAACAGTTGGAGCCGCTGCGCGGCGGCGCGGCGCTGTTCAACGATATCCTGCGTGAGTTGATGCTGAGCGTGGTCACGAACCTGTGGGTCGATTACCTGACCGCGATCGAAGCGCTGCGCGAAGGCATCGGCTTGCAGGCGTTCGGTCAGCGCGATCCGTTGGTGGAATACAAGCGCCGTGCGTACGAGATGTTCCAGGACTTGTACGCGCGCATTCGCTCGCAGGTGGTGACGTACGTGTTCACGTACCAATACCGCGGCTTTGCGAAACTGGAGAGCGAGGATCGCGACCGCGCGGCGCGACAGGCGATTGAAGCGCCAGTCATCAGTAATCAGTCTTCAGTAACCAGTAGTCAGACGCCGGTCGTCAGTAACCAGACGGCAGCAATCAAGCCAAGCACTCAGCAAACGACCGGCGGAAATGGTTCGCAAAAAAAAGAAAGCAAGAAATCCGATCCGCCGCGCAAGCCCATTGGAGCACCGGCAGGAACGAAACTGGGGCGCAACGATCCGTGCTGGTGCGGCAGCGGCAAAAAGTACAAGAACTGCCACATGCA
>JBBIJS010000236.1:0-4703 GCA_037445855.1 Chloroflexota bacterium
TCGCACTGGGGCTGGGCGCGCTCGGCGCAGACTTGGTGCTCGCCTGCCGCGACGTGAAGCAGGGCGAGCAAACGGCGGACGAGATCACGCGCCGCACCGGCGCAAAGAATATCGCCGTGATGCAGATCGATACCTCTCGTCAGCAATCCATTCGCGAGTTCGCGCGACAATATCGCGCCAAGTATTCTCGCCTCGACGTGCTGATCAACAACGCGGGGATGAATCGCGGCGTGCACCCGCGTGAGAACAGCGTCGACGGGGTCGAACTCACGTTTGCGACGAACGTGCTCGGCTACTATTTGCTGACGCGGCAACTCCTCGATCTCGTCCAGGCGAGCACAGACCCTGAGCGCGGTCGAGGCGCGCGCATCGTCAACGTCGCATCGCAATTCGCGAGCGATCTCGATCTGGATGATCTCCAGTTCGAGCGCCGACCTTTCGACGCGGCGAAAGCGTATGCCCAATCGAAAGCGTGCAACCGAATGCTCACTTGGGCGCTGGCGCGGCGGCTCGCAAACAGCGGCGTCACCGCCAACGCGATGGCGCCCGGACTCGTCGCGGAGACCGGGCTTTATCGCCACGCGCCGCCGGAACTCGTCGCGCGGCTGCGCCAGCGAAGTGGGCGCACGTCGGCTCAAGGCGCCGATACCGCGGTGTGGCTCGCGAGTAGTCCCGAAGTGGAAGGCGTGAGCGGCAAGTTTTTCTATGACCGCACGGACACGCCCTGCGAGTTCAGGAACACCGCAGCGGAGGAAAAACTCTGGGATATTTGCGAACGCTTGGTCGGACCGGCGTAACACCGAACGATGACCAAAAGACTCTTGCTCGCGCTCATCCTCCTCATTCTCGCCGCGCTGATCCTCTCCAACGCGCGTTCGCTGTCCGAAGGCATCGCCTACTATCTGCTCCCTGCCATCACCTTCAACCCAACTCCGATTCAACCGGTCAGCCGCACCGGAGAATTCGCATCGATGTACGATCTTGTGAAGTTACGCAACGTCGAGCGGCGCGACTATATCCTCCAGCACCTCGATTCACCAAAGACAACTGCCGAGCAAATCCCGATTCCTAATTCCCAAACGCCCGATATTTTCGCCCATTTTGACTTGACCGGTCCATATACGATCTTCTGCGCGCATTACGACAAATACCACGATGACGCAAACTTCCAGGGCGCATCGGACAACACATCGGGCGTAAGCGTGCTACTCGCGGCGGCGCAAGAACTCGCGCGGCGCGGCGACGGCGGCAATCGCGCGTTCCTTTTCACCGGCGAGGAAGAGACTGGCTTGAGCGGCGCAACCGCGTTCGTCGAGTATGCGCGCGCGAACCACCTCGCGATCCGCGAAATCGTTGACTTGGACAGTCTCGGACGCGACGCGCTCGCGATTCGCCCATCGGCGGAGCAGCCGGGATTCTTCTTCGCGCTGCCGCTCTTCGGCGATATCGCGTTCGACGGAAGCGTATTTCAGCGCGGGCGCGCGTATCCGCCGGCGAACGCGCGGCTCACGCAATCGCTCTTGCGCGTGCAGCCGGACATCGTCGTGCTGGAACGCTTCACCGCGCTCAGTGACTCGAACGTGTTTCAAGCGAACGGCATCGACACCGTCGCGATCAGCAGCAGCAATATGTACTATCTGCAACTCGCGTGGGATACGTACGCCGATCGCGTCGAGCTGGTGGACGAGCGGAACCTGGAGAAGGCGTACGAACTGGTCATGCACTATCCTGAATCGTAGGACTGCAATTGCATCTGAATCTGCCTTCCTCTCGTATTTTCTATGTGGACAAGCACAGGTTCACTTGCCGAAATTCAGAACTCTGGAGTTATAGGATTGGAAGAACAAAAGATTCCTCTGGGCAAGACCGACATTCATATCCCGCTGCTTGGCATCGGCGCGTGGGCGTGGGGCGACAAGCTCTTCTGGGGCTTTGGCAGCGGCTATAGCGATACCGACTGCAAAGCCGCGTTTGACGCGAGCATCGCGGCGGGCATCAACTTCTTCGACACCGCAGAAATCTACGGCAACGGTCACTCGGAGCGCGACCTGGGGCAATTTGTGCGCGAGTCGAAAGAGTCCGTCGTCGCCGCGACCAAGTTTTTCCCGTACCCGTGGCGCTTGCGCCGCGCAAGTCTTCTGCCCGCGCTGCGTGCCAGTTTGAAACGACTGGGGCTGGAGCGCGTCGATCTCTACCAGCTTCATCAGGCGCTGCCGCCGGTTGCGATCGAGACATGGGCAGATGCTCTCGGCGAGGCAGTGCAAGCCGGTCTGACGCGCGCGGCGGGCGTTTCTAATTACAACGCGGAGCAGACGCGCCGCGCGTTCGAGACGCTGGCAAAACGCGGCGTGCCGCTCGCATCCAACCAACTCAAGTACAGTCTGCTCGATCGTCATATCGAACGCGATGGAACAATACGCACCTGCCGCGAGCTTGGCGTCACGATTATCGCGTACAGCCCAATCGAAATGGGGCTGCTGACCGGCAAGTACACCGCGCAGCATCCGCCGCGCGGCGCGCGCGGTTTCCGTTACCACCGGCAGTACCTCGATAAGATTCAGCCGGTGATCGCGGCACTGCGCGAGCTCGGCGCGGCGCACGGCGGCAAAACGCCGGCGCAGGTCGCGCTCAACTGGACGATCTGCAAAGGCACGGTGCCGATTCCTGGCGCGAAGAATGCGCGGCAGGCGGAGGAAAACATCGGCGCGCTGGGATGGCGACTGACGGACGCCGAGATCGCCGCACTCGACGCGGCGAGCGATCAAGTGAAAGGATAGTCCACCGGTTAACGAAAAACAAAAAGGGCTGGCAGTCGTTGAGACTCCAGCCCTTTGATTGTACGCGATGATTACGCCGCTTCTTCAAACTCATGTTCCTTGAGGTAACTGTCGACCTCCACGCGCGTCTTTTGATAAACGCGCAGGATCGCTTCGTCGGCGCCCTTAAAGCCGCCGACGGTGCGCTTGGCGCAGGCGGAGCAACCCATCAACGCTTTGTAGCGATCGGGGTTGCAGTCCAGGCAGCCGCATTGACGGATCATCATCAGCGAGAACGCCAAACTTTCCGGATTGTCTTCCGGCAAACTGGAAACTCGATGCACGAGTTCGCGCCATTTGCCATTTCGCGCCGCCGCCAGCGAAGCGACGCTCTTGTGGGGAAACAGAATTTCAGCACGCATAGTTCGATTCGTTCCTTTCTATTCTGCGCGGACCGCGTCCGCAAAACGATCAAAGCGAGGGGGCTGCCGGTTCTGCCCCGGCATTATGGATCCTCTCACGCCCCCATTTTGCAAGCGGCAAGCAAGTCGTACCCCCGATTCTGTTCAATCCGTCATCTGTCTCGGCAGTTGCCGGCAGCGATTACTTTGCGGAGTGTTGCTCCACATCGGCATCGCCGCTGCGACGGGAATCTGCTGCGCTTCCCTTGCACCTGCGGTAACCGCAAGGGCAAGTCGCGCGAGCCGATCCCACCCGCCTTGCTCCCAGTTGGACATTCACCCAGCCGCCGCAGTTGCCTGCAACGCTGGTGGGCTTTTACCCCACCGTTTCAGCCATGACCTCCAAAGTGGAGGCAGGTTTGCTTTCTGTTGCAGTTGTCGTCAACCCCCGCTTGCTCCTCCCCCATCGAAGAGGGGGAGGCAGAGTAGGGGTCGCCCTCACTTGCTGTTTCGTGAGGCAACCCTGCCCGATTCGCATCGGACTGGGAGTCGGGAAGTTCCTCTCGTTGTTCACGAGCGACGGACCGCTTGCTTGCCAGTTGATTGGAGGTTAGAATTTGGAGCGATTGCTCAAGCGCAGACATCGTCTAACTTCTAAACTCCAGTCTCAGTGAGCCGGCAGGGAATCGAACCCTGAACCCACAGCTTAAAAGGCTGTTGCTCTGCCAATTGAGCTACCGGCCCCCCACTTTGTTACTCTGCGAACTTTTAACGGTCATCAGGCAAGAAAAAAGGCGTGACGATTTGTTTCACGCCTCGCTGGGTGAAATCACTCGCAGGAATCTCAAATGCAATGATTGATCGTTCCTTTGCCTGTCTCGACCACGCCGCTAGTTTACCACACCCGGCGTGGGATTGTCAAGGTAGATTTCCGACGGGAATTTATGTTAATCGTCCGTTTCAAACAAAACTGGGCGCGATCGAACGCGCAACCTCTTCCAGGAATATCTTGTCGCCGCCCGAAAACGCAGCGGGCACATCGCTGTCGATATCGATCTCGCCGAGGACGCGGTCCCCGCGCAGGATCGGCACGACGATCTCGCTGCGCGTCTCCAGACTGCACGCGATGTACTCCGCGTCGGCGGTCACATCGTCGATCGTCACCGTCTGTTTCACGCGCGCCGCGCGCCCGCAGATACCTACGCCAATCGGAATGCGCGTATGCTCGGTGGGGCGACCGCGATACGCAATGAGCGTCAGCGTCTCGCCGTCGAGCACATAGAGGTAGACGCCGGTGTAATACGGAAAATTCGCGTGCAGCGCATCGGCTATCTTGTCGAGCAGCGCATCGCGCGATTCGCCGCGCGCTTGCCCTATCAAATCAAACACCGCGCGTTCGTGCGCGCGGCGGTTGTCGTTATCGATCATTGCTGCGCTCCTGAAAAGCGACGGATGACGGACGACGGAACTGTCTTCCGTCTTCGGTCGTCCGTCCTCCGTCAATCTATCAATGCACCAATGCGCCTGCCGCCAATGCAATCGCCGG
>JBBIJS010000237.1:0-4692 GCA_037445855.1 Chloroflexota bacterium
CAATGGGCAGACGAAGTCCTCGCCATGTCCGGTCTTCTCGAACAAGAATGAAACGTTTTCGACTGATTACTGATTACTGGTTACTAATTCCTCTCGTCTTTCTCGCTCACACCCTCTTTTACTTTTTCGCCCTCGGCGCCGACGCGGTCGACGACGCGTACATCTCGTTCCGTTACGCGCAGAACGCGATCCGCGGCTATGGACTTTTCTTCAACCCCGGCGAGCGCGTCGAAGGATTCACCAATTTCCTCTGGACGACGCTGATGATCCCGCTGGAAGGCGCGCGCGTCGACGTAGGGCGCGCGAGCATGGTGCTCGGTGTGCTGTTCGCGCTGGGTACGCTTTGGCTCGTCGTGCGCTTTGCGAAAACGGTCGGCGCGCCGCGCGGCGCGGGCTGGCTTGCCGTGTTGCTGCTCGCGGTCGATGGATCGTTCGCGCTATGGGCGGTCGCCGGCTTGGAGACGGCGCTGTTCGCGTTTCTGGTTTTCGCCGGCGCGCTGCTGTACGTCAAAGAGCAAGACGGAGGACGGAAGACCGATGACGGAGAGCCGTCCTCCGTCCTCCGTCCTCCGTCCGGTTTTCCTTACAGCGGCATCTTCTTCGCGCTCGCGGCAATGACGCGACCGGAAGGATTGTTTGTGTTCGCGCTGACCGTCGCGCATCAAGCCGCGTGGCGCGTGCTGGCAGAGCGCCGGCTCCTCACGCGGCGCGATCTCACGCGCGTCGTCGCGTTCGGCGCGCTGTTCGCGCCTTACTGGCTGGGGCGCTGGTGGTACTACAAATCGTTTTTCCCGAATTCGTTTTACGCCAAAGTATCGCCGGGAGGACCGGCGGCGCAGCTCGAGCGCGGCTGGAATCACCTCAGCCAATTCGTCAACGTGCATCTGGGGTGGCTCATTGTACTGCCGGCGTTCGCGGCTGTGGTGGGTGCTGTGTGGCGAGTGGCGCGTGGCGAAGAACGCAGTTCCTCTCCACGCCTCACGCCTCACGTCTCACGCGCCTTCTGGACCACCTACCTCGCCGCTATCATCGTGCCGTACGCGGCGTACATCGTCTACGTCGGCGGCGATTGGTCGGTGGGACGATTCTTCGTGCCGCTGCTCGCGCCGTTCTACATTTTGTTTGCCGCCGGCATCGTGGAGATGTGGCGATGGGTGGTGGAGCATTGGGGCGCGCGCCTGCAGTCGGCGGCGGCGCCGGCGAGTATCTTGTTGAGCGCGCTGTTGCTGGTATTCTCGTCGTGGAATGGCGAGTACGGAATCTACGTGCGCGGATTCGATGCGGCGAATGCGACGCTCGCGCGCGAGACGATGGGCAAATGGCTGCGCGCGAATGTGCCGAGCGGGACGTTGATCGCGGTGGATGCCGCGGGGCAAGTGCCGTACTTTTCGGAGCTGCCGGCAATCGATATGTTCGGCATCAACGATCTGCACATCGGCAGACTGAATGTGGCGACGCTGGGCGAGGGGACGCCGGGACACGAGAAATTCGATTTGGGTTACGTGATCGCGCGTGACCCGAAATACGTCGTGATCTTCGGCGCGCTGCTCGATTCGGTGACGGAGTACGCACGCGCACCGGTGGAGTGGACGACGGATCCGGCGCTGCAAAAATTCTTGACCCTCTATCGGCGACGCGGAGTGCAGTAGAACGGAGTGAGCGCGATGGAGGAACTCGGCAAATGGTTGCTTCTCTTCGGCGTGTTGCTCGCGGTTATTGGCGGCATCATCCTGCTGATCGGCAAAGTGCCGTGGCTTGGACGCTTGCCCGGCGACATCGTGATTCAGCGCGACAATTATTCCTGCTTGTTCCCGCTGGCAACCTCGCTCGTGTTAAGCATCGTCCTGACCGTGTTGCTGAATATTGCTCTCCGTCTCTTGCGTCGCTAAGCAGGCATCGTATATCCCAGCGTCTGCGCGTCCTCCGGCAAATCTAAATCAAGCGCGATCGTCTCCGACCGATAAATCTCCACGCGCGCGCCCGCTCGCTCGCCGCGACGCCGATGCTCGATCGAACTCCATCTGCCAAATGCATATTCGATCAGACCGATGGGATGCACCAATAGCCCATTCGTGCCTTGATCGCGCTGCGCGGGCGCAATCACCACGCACGGCGGAGTCCTGCCCAGCTCAACCATTTGTTCAACATCGCGCGGCTCCAGTTTCGGCAAATCGGCTGGGACGATCAGCGCGGCGCACAGCCCCTGCGCTCGCGCGGCGGCGGTCGCTTGCTCCAACGCCGGGTTCAATCCGCTGCGCGTTTCCCGGATCGCCCACGCATCGCGTTCCCGCGCCAGTTGCAGCACCTGCTCATCCCGCGAGACCACGGCAATGCGGGCGATCCCGCGAGCGCGCGCCAACACGTCCAGCGTCTGCTCGAACATCTGCCGCGACAAGGCAACGCGCGCCGCCGGCTCCAGCACTTGGGCGAGTCGCAGTTTCGCCTCGTCGAACGGTTTTGCCGGCACGATCGCGACAAGCCCCCCATCGGTTAGCGCGCGTGTAACCGCGTGACCCAATCTACAATCTCCTGCGCCAGTCGCTCTCGATCCGCTTCGCTCTTCATCACGGTATCCGTTACCAGGACGGCGATCCCCAGCGCGCGAATCTCGTCGCCGTGCGCCGCGTCGAGTTGATCCAGCACAAATCCATCGATCAAGCCATTGTACCTTTGGGCAACCGCCACGGCGGATGGTTCGATCCCCAACTCGTGAAACATTTTCGCCGCCGGTCCCTTGAGCGCTTCGCCGCCCACAATCGGCGAGACGGCGATTGTGGGAACGGACGCACGTTGGATCGCCGCGCGCATTCCGCGCACCGCCAAGATGGGCGCGACGCTCACGAATGGGTTCGATGGACAAATGACCAGCGCCTCGGCGCGCTGCAACGCGGCAATCGCGCCCTCGCCGGGATTCGCGTTTTCGATCCCGGCGAAGCGGATGGATTTGACTACCGGCTGCCAGCGGCGATGCACGAAGTACTCTTGAAACGCGAGTTCCTCCGCGTCGGTATTCACGATGGTCATCACCGCCTGATCGGTCATCGGCACGATGGTTGCGCGCACACCGAGCGCGCGCGATAACGCGCGCGTGACGGCGCTCAACGTCATGCCCTCGCGGAGCATCTGTGTCCGCAAGATGTGCGTCGCCAGATCGCGATCTCCCAGATTGAACCACGCGTCGCCGCGGTAGCGCGCCAGCATCTCCAAGCTGTTAAAGGTATCGCCGGCGATGCCCCAACCCGTTTCGGGATTGGCAATGCCGGCGAGCGTGTACATGACGGTATCGAGATCGGGCGAGATGCGCAAGCCGTGCCGTTCGAAATCATCACCCGTGTTGACGATGACGGTGAGGTCTTCGCCCAGCACGCGCTGCAAGCCGTCTGCCAGCTTCGCGCCGCCAACTCCGCCCGCGAGCGCAACCAGGTTCATCGTTGTTCATCCGCGTCCAAATATCTGACGACCATTTCCAAAGGCATTCGCGTTTTCGTCTTGGTTTCCGCGGGATAGCCGAGCGTAATCAACGCTTGCGGCTCCCAGTCGGCTTCCAGCGCGAGAACCGCACGCACCGTTTCGGGTACGAAGAGGGGCGCACACATCCAACACGCGCCAAGCCCACACGCGTGCGCGGCGAGGAGCAGGTTTTGCGCCGCCAGCGCGGTGGACTGCACTGCCATCGTCCACTCGGCTTGGCGGCGGCGCGGGTCCGGGTACCGGTCCATCTCGCGCAGGGTCAGACAGATGACGATGAGCGCGGGCGCGCTCGTAATGCGCGTGTACGAATTTGATACTTCGGCATCGATCGCCTCGCGCGGCGCGCCGTCGCGTCGTAAGTCCGCGCGCAGGCGTTCACCCATTGCCGTCGCCAGCGCGACTTTCGTCTGCGCCGCTTCGATCACCGCAAAGCGCCACGGTTGCCGATTGTGCGCCGAAGGCGCCCATCGCGCGGCGTCGAGGATTTCATCCACCGCTTCGCGCGGCACGCGTGTTTTCTCGTACCGGCGAATCGAGCGCCGCGAGCGCATGAACTCAAGCAGTGCACTCGGCTGCATGTTATGCCTGACGGCTGGCGACTGTCCGCAAGAACAGCCGCGACGCGCCGTACGCCAGCAGCAGTCCGCCAAGCACATCCGCGAGGTAATGCTGCTTGACGAGCACGGTCGATGCGACGATCAGCGCCACCCAGATCGCGACCGGGACGCCGATGCGTTTATCGACGCGCCACCAGTGGAACGCCAGGATGGTGGAGAGCGACGTGTGCAGACTGGGGAAATCGTTGTACGCGTTATCGCTGGCGTAGACGTCGCGAATCATCTGCGTCAATGTGTCAGTGCCCGTCAGCGCCGGGCGATCGATGTACGATTGCAGGAAAAAGTAGAACGCGTAGCTGACGAACCACGCGGCGATCAACGACAGCGCGGCGGAATGAAAGAGGCGCGTGCGGAAGAGCAGAAAGAGGACCAGGGTCGCGTAAATGAACGGTTCGAGCGAGACGTACGGAATGACGAATGCCGGAACGACCGGAATTAGGTCGTCGAGCGGCGTCCGAAGAAAAATCATGTTAGGCCCGTGATTCAGCAGCGCATAAATCTTGCTGGTGAAATACACGCCGACAACGAGCAAGATGCTAATCCCCGCGTTGACCCACCCCGTGCCGAAGATGCCTTGCTTGAACTGCGCTTTGAGCCACTCCAT
>JBBIJS010000238.1:0-2873 GCA_037445855.1 Chloroflexota bacterium
TTCAGGATGGCATCTTCTATCCGCGCTGGCTGCCGGACTTTACGTTCGGCTACGGCTATCCGTTCTTCAACATCTACGGACCCGGCGCGTTCTATGTGGGCGAGGCGCTGCACCTGATCGGTTTCGATTTCGTCACCGCGACGAAAATCGTTTTTGCGCTCGCGATCCTGCTGTCCGGTCCCGCGATGTTCGCCTTGGTCAAGCGACTGACCGGCTCCAGCCAAGCCGCGTTCCTCTCCGGTCTCGCATACGTCTTCATTCCGTACCACATCGCCGATATTTACGTGCGCGCCGCGCTCGAAGAATCGGTCGCGCTTATTTTTGTCCCGCTGGTCTTTCTGGGCTTCTACGAAACCGTCATTCATCCCACGCGACTGACCCTCGTGGCTACGGCGATGGCGTACGGCGCGATGATGTTTTCGCACAGCGGCATCACCTTCGTGTCAACCATCGTGCTCGGAATCTGGGTCCTCTTCCTGATGATCGGCGAGCTGCGGCAGAGATGGAGCGGTTCTATCGTCTCTCGTCTTGCCGCATTTATTTCCTTGGGTCTTGCTCCGCTCGGCGCATTGCTCCTCGGTCTGGGACTGGTCGCGATCTTTTTCATCCCGGCGATCTTGGAGTACCCGTTTGTCCGCACCGACCAATGGATCGGCAACTATTACGGTTACGCCAACCACTTTGCGTACTTGTTCCAGCTTTTCGATCCGACGTGGGGCTTTGGCATCAGCGTTCCGGGTCCGCACGATGGAATGTCATTCCAACTTGGCGTGACGCCGGTCCTCTTGGCAATTCTCTCTCTCATCGCCGTCGTCCGGAATCCCAACCAGACGCGGCGCATTTGGCTTTTCTTTTTGGGGATGACCGTCGTGGTCGCGTTTCTGACGCTGGGTCCGGCGCTGCCGATTTGGCAATCGCTCTCCCTCCTCGCGTTCATGCAATTTCCGTGGCGTCTGGAAGCGCTGACGAGTCTCTCACTCGCGGTCCTCGCCGGCGCGCTGGCGCTGACTCAGGAAACGCGTGAGACCGCGCGCGCCGCCGCGCTGCCGACGATTTTACTGGGTCTCTTGCTCATTCTCGGCGCCTATCCCTACCTCACCGCGCAGACGCAGCTGACCGCGCAGGAAGGACCCGTCAGCATCCTGGGACTGTTCCGCTTTCAACAAAGCGCCGGCGAGATGACCGGCTCGACCGCGTGGGTGAAGGACATTCCGGACTGGTCGCCGATGGCGGATGTTTATTTCGCCGGCAAAAAAGTAAAATCAAAAATCGATTTTACCGGCATCAACCTCGACAATCCAGACAATGTTTGGATCGGCGTCGATCAGACGGGCAAGGGCTTGCGCGCGAACGGCGAACGTGTTTTCATCGCGTCGCAGGAAGCAGATTTGCCGATTACCTTCAACACTTTTTATTATCCGGGCTGGCGCGCGTATCTGACCCCCGAACACAGCGACGAAATTGTGCAGGAACTCAAGATCGCTCAGGTGGGCGATCTAGGGCGCATTCAGGTGCATGTGCCGCCGGGACGCTACTGGCTCGTCCTACAATTCGGCGATACGCCCGCGCGCATCGCCGGCGAATGGATCTCCGCGTTCAGTATTTTGCTCTGCCTCGGCATATTGGTCTGGGATGTTCGCGCCAAGCGGAAGGATGAGGGCGGAAGGGTGAAGGATGAAAGATAACCCATCGAGTGAGTCTGCATCACTCATCCCGCATCCTTCATCCTTTCTTCTGCTCCTCGCTTTCTGCATTTTCGCGCTCGCGCCCCTCACCGCGCCGGGTTATTTCAGCAGCGCGCACGACGCCCGCCACTCGGTCTATTTTCTCCAGATGTTCGACCTGTCGATGCGCGACGGCGCGTGGTTCCCGCGTTGGGCAACCGACATGGTCTTCGGCTACGGCTATCCGCTCTGGCTCATTCTCGCGCCGCTGCCCTTCTTCGTCGGTGAGGCGATCCATCTCGTCGGCTTCGATTTTGTCAGCGCGGTCAAGATCGTGGACGGGCTGGCAATTTTATTTTCCGCGCTCGCGATGTACCTCTTCACGTCGCGCGTGCTCGGCAAGAACGCCGCGCTGGTCGCCGCCGTCGCGTATGTTTACCTGCCCTATCACCTCGTCGACGCGTACGTACGCGCCTCGCAAGCCGAACTGGTGGCGTACGTCTTCCCTCCGCTCGTCTTCTGGGCATTCCACGAACTTGCCGAAACGAGACGCGCGCGCTACATTCCGATCGCGGCGCTGGCGTATGCGGGGCTGCTGCTCGCGCACATTCAATCCGCCGTCCTCTTCACGCCGATCATTGGACTGTATCTTCTGTTTCTGCTGGTTCTTTCGGTAAAAAAAAGCAGCAGGCAGGCAGCGGAAAGCAGCACACAAACGCGCACCACTGCCTTCCGCTTTCTGCTTTCTGCCTTCTGGGCTATTACGCTCGCGCTCGGTCTCGCTGCGATCTTTCTGCTCCCCGTCGCGCTCGAGCAAAAGTACCTGACGCCCGAACCGCTGATCGGCGGCTTTTTCAGTTACCGCGATCATTTCCTCAACGCGAATCAACTCCTTTCACCCTTCTGGGGCTACGGCTACGCCGGCACGAACGGCAGCGACCAATTTTCACTGCAACTCGGTTTGATTCCAACGCTGCTCGCCATCGCCGCGCTGTGGGGGATTGCCAAGACCCGCGGCGCGGTGCGCGCCCATCTCGCGCTCTTCGCCGTGATCGCGGTAGGGATTGTCGTTCTCACCTTGCCCATCGCTCGACCCTTGTGGGACGCGTTCGCCGGCGTGCTCGCTTACGTACAATTCCCGTGGCGATTGCTCATCATCGAGGTGTTCGCGCTGGCATTCCTTGCCGGCGCGGCGCTGCACGCGCTGCT
>JBBIJS010000238.1:2973-4668 GCA_037445855.1 Chloroflexota bacterium
GGCGACACGATTTGGATGACCGGCGCGCGCCCGCAGGATTCGCCGCTCGTCGCCGAGTACATCCGCGGCGAGACGCTGCAAAAAGCGATCGCGCTCGATGGCAGCGCGACGATCGTTCCGCTCCAACACGCGGGGCAGTCCGACGCCGTGCGCGTTGACGCGAGCGCGCCGACGCGCGTGCTGTTCTACACGCGATATTTCCCGGGATGGACCGCGACCTTGGACGGCGCGCCCATCGAAATCGAACCGTCCGGCGAGCAGGGATTGATTGCAACGCGCGCGCCAGTCCCGGCAGGTTCGCACATTCTAATGATTCGCTTCGAGGACACGCCGCCGCGGCAAATCGGCGCGATGATTTCTGCGGCAAGTCTCCTGATCGCCCTGAGTTTGCTTTTCAAATTTCGTTCGACCCGTTGAGAAAGTTTAACCCGCGCAATTTTTTCACTCTTGGCAAATCCAACAAGGTCTGTTATAATGGAAGCAGAGTTCGCTGAGCGTATGCCAAGTTGGAGTTGAGGCAAATTTCTTCATGAGCCAAGATCGACCTTCGCCGCCACCCCCCTCGCGACCGGGACCCTCGGAACCCTGGCGCAAAGAACGAATGGTGCAACGCGTTCCCGTGCATCTAGGCGAATCGATGCACGAATCCGTTTCGCCGTGGATCATGATCGCGGGAATCATTTTGTTGCTGATCGTCGCGTGCGCGGTCATTTTCATGTTGCTTGGCGGAATCCCGCGGCTGGGTTTAGGCATTGGAGCCACCGCGACCCCCACGCGCCCACGCACCCCCACCATCGGAGCGCCGACTCTGCCGATCACACTGCCGGCGGCAACCTCGCCAGCGCCGGGTCCCACCGCCGCGACGATCAAGTACAAAGTCAAGTCCGGCGATAACCTCACCGCGATCGCCGCCAAGTATAGAGTGTCGATTCAAGCGATCATGACCGCGAACGGGATGAAGGACGATACGATCCGGGTCGGCGAAGAAATAATCATTCCGCTGCCGACGCCGACGCCACAGCCCGGCGCACAACCCCTCTCGCCGCCGGGAACAACACCCACCCCAATTTCGTTTCAATCACCCCCGACCGCGGCGACCCCCGCCGGCACGCCGGGGGTGATTCGTTATACCGTCCAGCGCGGCGATTCGTTGATCTCGATTGCCGCGAGCAACGGCTCGACCGTCGACGCGATCCGCGCGGCGAATCAAATGGACAGCGATTTTCTTTCGATCGGTCAGGTGCTGCTGGTGCCGGTGGGCGCGTGGACGCCCACGCCGAGTCCGACTCAAGGTCCCGTTACCACCGCGACGCCGACCGCGCAATTTGCTTACGCCGCGCCCAATCTGAATTGGCCCCCTGATGGCAGCAAATTCCAGGGAAACCAAAACGCGCCGCAGTTGATGTGGATATCTCCCGCAACTCTCAAGTCGAACGAGTTTTACGTGGTGCACTTGGAGTATACTTGGAACGGCGGAAAAAGAACCCCGCCTCCTCTCACGGTGAAACAGGGAACCAGTGTGAAACTCGATCCAACCGTATACTATCCGGGCGCAAACGTGAATGGGACACCGTTCACTTGGTACGTCGTCATCGTCAGCCAGACGTCGCCAAAAGCGCCGGGTCAGACCACGCAGATGTCCGCGCAAAGCCCGGTCAGTCCAACCTGGACATTCGTCTGGTACTAAAACAAAAC
>JBBIJS010000239.1:0-4663 GCA_037445855.1 Chloroflexota bacterium
GCAAAATCACGGACGCCCACGAGGGGCTATGCTACCACTCCGACAACCTGCTAGCGACTAATCACTAACCAGAGGAGCACGTCAGCTTGAAGTGGAAAACATTACGCCATAACGGGGTCGCCTTCCCGCCGCCGTACGATTATCGCGGACTCGCGATCAAAATCAAAACCGAGAAATTCAAACTCACCGCCGAGCAGGAAGAGATGCTGATGGCGTGGGCGAAGAAGAAGGATACGCCGTACGTTCAGGACCCCGTCTTTCAAAAGAATTTCCTGACCGATCTGAAAGCGTTTCTGCCCGAACGTTTTGCCGATATTTCGCTCACGGATTTGGATTGGTCGGAACTGTACGCCATTGCCGACCGCGAAAAGACGACGAACCTTTCCGATGAAGAAAAGAAAAAGCGTTCCGTCGAAAACAAAAAGCTCCGCGACGAATTGAAAATGCGGTACGGCGCCGCGCTGATCGACGGCATCGAAACCGAAGTGGGCGCGTACCTCGTCGAGCCGCCGGGCATTCTGATGGGCCGCGGCGCGCATCCGCTGCGCGGCAAGTGGAAAGCGCGCGTCCAGCCGGCAGATGTGACGCTCAACTTGGACGAAGACGCGCCCGTACCGCCGGGGGATTGGAAAGTGGCGCACGATCACGATTCGATGTGGATCGCGACGTGGTACGATAAACTGTCCGACAAGCGCAAGTACGTCTGGCTCGCCGATTCGTCGCATTTGCGGCAGGAGCGCGATAAAGAAAAGTACCTCAAAGCCGCCAAACTGGAATCCAGCGTCGAGCGAGTCCGCCGGGAAATCGCCAAGCGGATGAATTTCCAAGATTCCGACGCGCGCACGTCGGTAGAACAGCGGCGGAAGCGGTTGCTCGTCCAGAAAAATGAGCTGGAAGCGCAACTTCTCAAAGCGACCGAAAGCGGCGACCGCGTGGGGCGTAAGAAGCTGGAAGACCAACTCGCGACGCTGCAAAACGAAATCGAAAAACTCGACCAGCGCGTCGAGCAAATCCACGCCGACGAAATGAAGACACGCCAACTCGCGGCGGTCTGCTACTTGATCGACCGGCTCGCGATGCGCGTCGGCGATGAGAAGGACGAAGACGAAGCGGACACGGTGGGCGCGTCCACGCTGCGCGTAGAGCATATCCAGGTTGGGCGGGACCGCCTCGAATTCAAGTTTCTCGGCAAGGACAGCGTCGAGTGGCAGAAATCCCTGCCGCTGAACCACGACGAAACGATCCTGGCGCACAACTTGCAGGACTTTATGCGCGGCAAAGCGCCGGCGGATCAGATTTTCGACCAGATCGATTCGACGCACGTCAACCGGTTTCTCAGCCGCATCGTCCCTGGCTTGACTGCCAAGGTGTTCCGCACGTATCACGCGACGCACGCCGTGCGCGCCTATTTGCAGACCCACGGCGCGCTCACGCCGGATGCGCCGGCGTATGAGAAAGAGAACACCGCCAAACTGGCGAACCTGGAAGCCGCGACGGTGTGCAATCACAAGCGGACGCCGCCCAAGAATTGGCAAGAAACTCTCGCCAAGCGCGAAGCCCAAGTCCAGAAAATCCGCGCAGCATCGCCGGATGTGAAAAAGCTGGAAACGCAGATCAAGCCGCGCGAAACCGCGCTGCGAAAACTGAGCGCGGCGCGTCCCGATCCGCAGAAACTCGACGCGGACATCAAGGCGCGCCAAGCCGCTTTGCAGAAACTCGTGGAGGCCCAAGCCGCGCTGCCCCAGCTCGACGCGCAGCGCCGGGCGCGCCAAGCCGAATTCGACCAGCTCGTCGCCGCGCGCGACAAATTCGAGACCGAGGCGAAAAGACTTTTGCAACAGAAGCAAACCGCGCTCACCGCGCTCGAATCGCGCCAGCTACCCCAAGCCAGGAAAGCATTGGTGCGATCGAAAAAGCGTCTGACCGCCGCGCGCCAAGCGGTGGCGTTGGCGAAGAAAACGAATGACGCGAAACTCGTGCGGCTCAAGCAACGCGCGGCGCAGGCGCGCAAGGCGCTGGAGAACACGACGCAGCAACAGCGCGTTAAGACGCGGAGTTTGAAGCAGCGTATCGCGCGAGCGGAACAGGCGTTGGCGCGCGCGAAGAAAGCAGTCGGTACCGAACCCAAACGCTACGCGGAACGCCTGATCAAAGCGCAAGCGGCGCTGGAGCGCGCCCGGCACGCGCCCGCACTCGCTGAGAAGGATTACAAAGAGCGCGTCGAGAAAGCCGCGCGGCAATTGGAACTCGCCAGGCGCACGCGCGACTATAATCTGGGCACATCGCTCAAGAACTATATCGACCCGCGCGTTTACAAGGCGTGGGGCGATTACGTGGGCTATGATTGGAAGCGGCTCTACACCACGGCGCTCCAGCGCAAATTTGCGTGGGTGGAACAGGAGCGACCCAAGTGGCAGCCGAAGAGCCACTAATCGACGGTCTGATCCAAAACGAAACTCGATGCGTAGAATCCGAGAGAGCGCAGCGAGTTTCGTTTTGATTCTTCGCTCACAGGAGTTGTCGGTGTCATTCAGCCATTTGATCCGAGGGGGCAGCGCGGCAGTGTGCGTGATGGCGATGGCGAGTTGCGCCCGGGCTCCGATTCCCACCGCGCCCGCGCCGACGGCGGTGCTGGCAGGCGATCCAGCGCGCGGCGCGAAATTATTTCCAACCCTTCCGTGCAGTTCCTGCCACGACGTGACGCACCCCTATCCCGGCGGCGAGGTCGCGCCCAATCTGGGCAACATCGCGACCGAAGCGGCGCGCATCGTCACAGCGCCGGACTATCACGGCAAGGCAACCGACGCGGCGGGGTACATCCACGAATCGATTGTCGATCCCAACGCGTACATCGTCCCCGGCAGCGTGTATCACACGGCTGACGGCAAAAGCGTGATGGAAAACGATTTCGCGCAGAAACTCACGCCGCAGCAGATCGACGATCTCGTCGCGTATCTGCTGACGCTCCGGTAGAACCGCCGCGTGCGCGATCGAGAAAGAACGTAACGCTCCGCCTTGCGAAGGTTCGAAGATCCGTCGGCAGAAAAGCACCGTTGCCAAGAAATCTTATGGCGTTGACGCGCCTCTTTGCAATCATCGTAAGGATTGGCTGAGTCGTCACGAAAAAACGCAGACTGCCCTGACTGAGAATCTTTCAGTCAGGGCAGTGGTGTTCTACATTGACTCGCTGATTTGAATTTACTTGACCGCGCCGCAAGCGACATAGATTGCCGCTTGGGTGGTCGATTTGTGAACGTTGATCGAGTAACCGCCCGCGAGCAAATCAGCCAGTGCTGCACTCACGGTTGTGACCGATTTGCCATCGACGACGTTCGTCAGAGGGTACTTGACCGCCCCAACGTCAGGGCACGCACCGACGTGAATATGCGCTGGCTGCGCTACGCCCGCGCCGCCGGAGGTCATATTGATCAGCACTTGCGTCTGAGTGCCCTGAGCCAGCAGCACCGCGACCGCCGGCGTTTGATCGCCATCGCGGCCAGGACCGAGATTGATGACAGTGCCTTGCGGGATGTTCACGCACGCGACATAGACGCCGGCTTGGCTCGTCGACTTGTGGACGTTGACGGCAAAGCTGCCGGTGAGCAGCGAAGCCAGAGGCGCATTCACGACAGTTGTGGAAGCGCCATCGACGACGTTGGTCAGCGGGAACTTGACGCCGCCGACGGTCGGACACGTACCGTCGTGGATATGCGCGGGTTGCGACACGCCGGCGCCGCCGGAGGTCAAGTTGAGGACAACCTGGGTCTGATTGCCTTGTGCCGTGAGTACCACGGTTCCCGGCGTCTGATCGCCGTCGCGGCCGGGACCCAGCTTAAGCGTGATTGAGGCGGCTGGCGAACTAGCCGCTGGCGCGGTGGTGGGTGCCGGCGCAGTCGTCGGCGCAGGCGCGCTGGTTGGCGCGGGCGGGTTCGTGGGCGCAGGCGGCGGGACGGGAGTCGCGGCGGGCGCGCACGCGGCAAGCGCAATGATCGCGACTATCAGGGTCGCCAAGATAGTTACAACTTTCATCTCTGCTCCTCCTTTAATGATGTTGTTTTCGAGTCTGAAGGTAATACGCACCCGCTTGGCTTTTGTATTCCCGATTGATAAGAATTCCGTTAGAATTAAGAACCTGACAGGTTTCGAGTGATCGGTATAGATCATTTCACGCGCGCTTTCTATTTGTTGGTGCTTGGGGAAAAAGGAAGCGCCGCCTTGTCTCAGCGTGGACAAAGCGGCGTTTCACCATAAGCGCGGTTATCTCCCCCCGCAGACGCCGGCGAGAGGAGATAACCAATCGAAAAGGAGGAGAAGAAGTGCGTCTCGTACTAAAACGAAAAACCACAGGGGAAGACTGTGGTTTCAAACCAGGCGCATGGAAACGCGCCTCACAGACTTGTCCCCTTCAATGCCTACGAAGTTAGCTGGCGGGTTAGGGTTGAAGGATACCCCTCTCGCTTGGCGAGATGCACCCCGGTCGTTGGTTCCTCCGTTCTCTCTTCGGGGGAAGAGAGATTAGGCAGACAACTATTCAATTTTCTAAAAAGAATATACCATAAGAACCAATTTCTGTCAAGCGAATTTCCGAAAGTGAACAGGGCAAAGTCAGTTCGTAGTCAGGCACGCAGCGAAGCGGAGTGCCGTTTGCGGCAGAGCGCGCGAC
>JBBIJS010000240.1:0-1861 GCA_037445855.1 Chloroflexota bacterium
ATGTGCCTACGCGTTGCGCGCGATGTCGGAATGATCGATCCCAAGATCAATCTGCGAATTTCGGCAAACACCGATCTGGAACTGCTTGCGCTCGCGACCGAACTGACGCGCATTGGTCTTGGCTTTCCCCAGTACTCGAACGACGATGTGGTGATCCCTGCGCTCGTCGCGCACGGCTACGATCTTGACGACGCGCGCGACTATGTGGTCGCGGCGTGCTGGGAATTTATCGTGCCGGGCAAGGGGATGGACATCGTCAACATCGGCGCGGTGTCGCTGCCTTACGCGGTCGATGCCGGCGTGCGCGCCGGGCTTGCCGCGCGCGAGAATTTCGATGCGATCCTGCGCCGCGTCTCCGCGAACGTCGAGCACCAAGTCAAGAATCTCGCGGACGCCTATGCTCGATTGCTGCTTCCGCCTGCGCCGTACTATTCCGTGCTGATGGACGATTGCCTCGAACGCGGCGCCGATTTGTCGAACGGTCTCCAGTACAACAATTTTGGGATTCATGGCGCGGGCTCGGCGAACGCCGCGGACGCGCTCGCGGCGGTCAAGCAATTCGTATTTGACGATGGCAGCATCGCGCCGGGTGAATTGCTCGCCGCGCTCGACGCGAATTACAACGGGTACGCTGTGTTGCGGCGCAAGCTCGCCGATGACGGATCAAAAGTCGGCAACAACGACGACGCGGCAAACGCGATGCTCGCGACGCTGTTCGACTTTCTCGCCGATGCGTGCGAACGGTACGGGCGAACACCGCGCGGCGGAATCCTGCGCCCGGGAACCGGCTCGGCGATGTACTATCTCTGGCTCGCGCGCGGGCACGCAGGAATGCGCGAGCCGACGGTCGGCGCAACCGCTGACGGTCGCCAGCAAGGCGGCGCGTTCAGCGCGAACCTCGCGCCATCGCCCGGCGTGCGCGTGCGCGGACCGATCAGCGTCCTGCAATCGTTTGCCAAGATCGACTATCGCCGCATCTGCAACGGCGGACCGATCACGCTGGAATTGTCGGACACGGTGTTCCGCGATGCCGAGTCGATTCGCAAGACCGCGATGCTCGTGCGAACGTTCGCGCAACTCGGCTGCCAGCAATTGCAGCTCAACGCGCTGAATGCCGCGACCTTGCTCGACGCTCGTGTGCATCCCGAACAGCACAAGAACCTCATCGTGCGAGTGTGGGGCTGGAGCGGCTATTTCTGCGAACTCGCGCCAGAGTATCAGGACCATATCATCGCGCGCACACTCTATCAAACGGTGTAACCATGGCTGAATTCGACGAGAAACAGAAACGGATCCAAGCATTACTGGCAGAACGCCAACTCGATGCGCTGCTCTTGCAGCGCGTGAGCAGTTTCGCGTGGGCGACGTGCGGCGCAGCGTCGTACGTCAACACGGCGACGACCGACGGCGCGGCGTCGCTGCTCATCACGCCATCGGCGCGCTACGTCATCACGAACAACATCGAAGCGACGCGGATCGAGCAGGAAGAGAAACTCGGCGAGCAGGGCTGGCAGTTTCGCGTTGCGCCCTGGCACGGCGCGAACAATGCCGTTGCCGAACTGACGCGCGGCTTGAAACTCGGCGCGGACGGCGCGTACCCCGGCGCGACCAATCTCGCAAACGAAATTGCGCGCCTGCGCGCCAACCTCACGCCGGAAGAAGGCGAGCGTTTTCGCGTCCTGGGGCGCGCCTGCGCCGACGCGATGGAGCAGGCGATTCGCGCGGTGCGTCCGGGGCAGACGGAGTACGCGATCGCGGCGCGGCTGGGACAGGAAACGCAAGCGCGCGGCGCGCAGCCCATCGTCAATCTCATCGCGACCGACGAGCGCATCTTCAAGTTCCGCCATCCGCTGCCGACCGA
>JBBIJS010000240.1:1961-4661 GCA_037445855.1 Chloroflexota bacterium
ATCTCATCGCGACCGACGAGCGCATCTTCAAGTTCCGCCATCCGCTGCCGACCGACAAGAAACTCGACAAGTACGCGATGCTCATCGTGTGCGGTCGTCAGGGGGGACTTGTCGGCTCAATCACGCGGCTGGTGCATTTTGGGAAATTGCCGGACGACCTGCGGCGCAAAGCCGACGCGTGCGCGCGCGTGGATGCGGCGTTCATCGCCGCCACGCGTCCCGGCGCAACGCTAGGCAGCATTTTCCAGCGCGCGGTGACGGCATACGCGGAAACCGGCTTTGCGGACGAGTGGCGGTTGCACCACCAGGGTGGTCCCGCCGGCTACGAATCGCGCGAGTACCTCGCCACGCCGACGGCGACCGATGTCGTTTTGCTGGGGCAGGCGTACGCGTGGAATCCGTCCATCACCGGCACGAAATCCGAAGACACCATTCTGGTCGGCGCGAGCGGCAACGAGGTGATTACGACGACCGCCGGGTTGCCCACGTTGTCGGTCGCGCTCGCAGACGGCGAGATGATCGCGCGCCCGGCGATTTTGGAAATCACCTAAATCTTGGAGCAAGTCATGCGAGTCCTTTTCATCGGCGGCACCGGCATCATCAGTTCGGCGTGTTCGCAGTTGGCGGTAGAACGCGGAATCGAGTTGTATCTGTTCAATCGCGGCGAGTCTAATCGACCAGCGCCGCCGGGCGCGCACGTTTTGCGCGGCGATATTCGCGATGTCGAGTCGGCGCGGAACGCGCTGGTGGGACGCGAATTCGACGTTGTGGTCGATTGGGTCGCCTACACGCCAGACCACGTTCAGCGCGACATTGAGTTATTCCGTGAGCGCACAGGACAGTACATTTTCATCAGTTCCGCGTCGGCGTACCAGACGCCGCCGGCAAGTTTACCCGTCACTGAATCGACGCCGCTCGATAATCCGTATTGGAGTTACTCGCGCGACAAGATCGCGTGTGAAGACCTGCTCGTGCGGGTTTATCGAGAGCATAAATTCCCAATGACGATCGTTCGCCCATCGCACACGTACGACCAGACGATGTCGCCGATAGAAGGCGGCTATACGATGATCGACCGAATGCGGAAAGGCAAACCGGTCGTCGTGCACGGCGACGGCACCTCGCTGTGGACGCTCACGCACCATCGAGATTTCGCGAAAGGGTTCGTGGGTTTGCTCGGCAACGACCACGCGATCGGCGAGAGTTTCCACATCACCTCGGACGAGATATTGACCTGGAATCAAATCTACGAAATCCTCGCTCACGCGGCGGGCGCGTCAGCGCGCCTTGTCCACATCGCATCGGAAAGCATTGCCGCTTTTGATCCGAACTGGGGCGCGGGTCTCCTTGGAGATAAGGCGCACAGCATGATCTTTGACAATACCAAAATCAAACGCGCGGTGCCGGGCTTTAGCGCGACGATACCTTTCGCGCAAGGCGCTAGAGAAATGCTGGACTGGTACGATGCGGATGCCGCGCGCCGAATCGTGGATGCGAATTTTGATCGGCTGTTGGATCGCCTCATCGCCGCGTCCGAGTCCGTCTTGCCCAAGAAATCCTGATACGCTGTGTATCGGAGAGAATGGAAGATGACCAAACGCGAAATCATTAAATTGGTCCTCGATGGCAAGCAACCGCCGTACGTCCCGTGGTCGTTTGGATTCACCAAAGAAGCCAAAGCCAAACTCCAGCAGCATTTCGGCGCGGTCGATCTCGAAGAGGTCTTGCAGAATCATCTCCTCAAATTGGGCAGCGACATTGGTTTTTTTGAAGACCTCGGCGACGATTGCGTGCGCGATGTCTTCGGCGTGGTCTGGGATCGCAGCGTCGACAAAGACATTGGCATCCCCAAGGGCTGTGTGCTGAGCGAGCCGACGCTCAAGGGTTACGTGATTCCCGATCCGCTCGATCCGCGTTTCTTCGCCGACATTCCGGACAAGATCGCGAAATACGGCGACCGCTTTCGTGTGTTCCAAATCGGTTTTTCGCTGTACGAACGCGCGTGGACGCTGCGCGGCTTGCAGAACCTGCTGATGGATTTCCACGACAATCCGGGCTTCATCGACGATTTGTTGAACGCCATCGCCGATTACAACATCGCGCAGGTCAAGCAAGCGTGCCAGTACGACATCGACGCGGTGTACTTTGGCGATGATTGGGGTCAGCAGCGCGGCTTGCAGATGGGTCCCCAGCGCTGGCGCGCGCACATTCTGCCGGTGCTCAAACGAATGTACGCGGCGGTACGCGACGCGGGCAAGTACGTCTTCATCCATTCCTGCGGCGACGTGGACGAATTGTTCGACGATTTGATCGGCATCGGCTTGAATTGCTTTAATCCCTTTCAACCGACCGTGATGGATGTCTACGCGCTGCTGAAGCAGTATCGCGGACGGTTGACGTTTCACGGCGGACTGTCGGTCCAAAGCACACTGCCGTATGGAACGCCCGACGAGGTGCGCCGCGAGAGCAAGCGGCTCATCGAAGCCGGACGCGAAGGCAGCTACATCTTCGCGCCGTCGCACGATGTGACGCGCGACGTGCCGCTCGAAAACATGCTCGCGTTCATCGAGGTCGCGCAGCAGCAGGCGAATCTTCCGGCATGAAAGCGTTACGGCTGCACGCGGTAGGCGATCTTCGCCTGCACGACGAATCGATGCCCACTCCCGCCGCCAATGAATTGCTCGTCCGCGTCACCGCGGT
>JBBIJS010000241.1:0-4618 GCA_037445855.1 Chloroflexota bacterium
CGACCAGCAAGACGAGGGTTTTGTTGTTCGACATTCTTGCTTTCTCCTCACTGAGTTGAATCGAGCAATTTGGAGTTGGCGTCTGCGAAAAGTTCGTTTGGCTGGACATTCCTCCTTCTGAAAGTATCGGCGCGCCGTCCCCTCGTCAGAACGGTGAGTTCGACACTCGTAGTTTTTGTCCTTCATGGACAATGAGTCGATTGACGACGCTGGCAGCATGAGCAAAAAAGAAAACGTCTCGAAGAGCGCGAAATTTTCGCACGCCTATCGAGACGCCGGGGGGTTCCCAGAATGAGACCGGTGTATGCTGCCAGAGCATCAGTGCGACGACATCGTCACACCGGGAGCGTTGATTTTCGGTAAATATATCAGGTGCAAGTATCGCGTCAAGTTCCGTAAAGTCCCAATCCGGTCAAAATTCATTGCAACAAGGAACGGTGCGAAACTAACGTGGCGCTTGCGCCGATGTTGATCTTGCTTCTTTGATAGTATATCCAGCCGGCGGGCTAATGTCAAATTTCACGGACACCCATTGCAAAAACGAGCGAGCATAGGTATAATCTCGCCACGCGCATACTCGACGCAGCGATGATTGCTGCGCGCACAAGGTCGGTTCGGTATGCTCGACGAGAAATCGCGGGGGTGATGATTGCTTGCCGCGCGGATTGCTTCTCCATTCAAGTCCCAACCCGGTGAAGGCAGGCGGGTGGACTCTGCCGCGCTCTTCGTGTGGCTCGAAATTGGGACGCACCCGTGCGCGAATGTAGCGCACGGGTGCGTCTCCAGCCGCGGCGCCGCGCTGGATTCGGTTTCGCGCAACACGCGGGTTGATCGTGTCCTCTCCTTTCGTCATCTCCTCCTTCTCGATCTCATTTGTTCCCAAAAAATGCTTTGGCGCGTACATGGTCACCTCTCGCGTCGCGGGACTGATCGGACGCGCGGAAAGTGATTCAGCAATTTTCGGTGGAACGGACGCCATTCTGGGTAGTCGATATTTGAGCCACAACCGAGCGCTAATTGGTCCGGAAAAAGCCGACGCAATTCCGTACACTGTGGATACTGGTAAATCAGATAAGCCACTGGTGGTGATATATGAAGTGCGCCAACTGTTCATTCGACAACGCGGCGGACGCCAAGTTCTGCGAGAATTGCGGCAAGCCGCTCGAAAATAACTGTCCGAACTGCGGCAAGCCGGTTGCGCCCAACGCGAAATTTTGCCGCACCTGCGGCTACCACCTCGCCGGGACGACGGCGGCGCCGGCGAGCCGACTCGCCGATTTGCAGCAAGCCGCGCCTGCCGCGCTGCAAAATAAGATGCGCGACGCGCGCGCCAAATTGATCGGCGAACGCAAATTGGTGACGGTACTTTTCACTGACATCGTCGGCTCGACCGCGCTCGCGGAAAAACTGGATCCAGAAGACTGGGGCGAAATCGTCGCCGGCGCGCATCGCCGCGTCAGCGAGGCAGTCTATCGGTACGAAGGCACGATCGCGCAACTGCTCGGCGACGGCGTCCTGGCGTTCTTCGGCGCGCCGGTCACGCATGAAGACGACCCGGTGCGTGCGGCGAAAGCCGCGCTTGACATCCAAACGGCGATCAAGCAATACGCGCACGAACTGGCGGCAAACAAACGCGTCGACAATTTCCTGATGCGGTGCGGACTAAATACGGGCTTGGTTGTCGTCGGCAACATCGGCAGCGACCTGCACATGGAGTACCTCGCGCTTGGCGACACGGTCAACCTCGCGGCGCGGATGCAATCCGCCGCCGCGCCGGGCACGGTGCTCGTCGCCGATCACACCGCGCGCTGGATCAAGCACGCCTTCGATCTCGAATCGCGCGGCGAGTTGGAGGTCAAGGGCAAGTCCGAGCCGGTGCCGGCGTTCCGCGTTATCGCGCCAAAAGTTGCGCCGGCGTCCGCCCGCGGCATCGAGGGGCTGGATTCGCCGCTCGTTGGACGCGAGCGCGAAATGCAAACGCTGCAATCTTGCATCGACCAACTCCGGCGCGGGCAGGGACAGATCATCTCCGTCAGCGGGGAAGCCGGGCTGGGGAAATCGCGGTTGATGGCGGAAGTGCGCAAAACATTGACGAAGGATGGAGGACAGCAGACGGACGGCGATCATTCCGTCATCGGTCTTCCGTCCTCCGTCACGTGGCTGGAAGGGCGTGCGCTCTCGTACGAATCATCCACGCCGTACGCGCCGTTCATCGATCTCTTCAGCCGATTGTATCAATTGCGCGCGGACGAAGAGGACGCGGCAAAGTACGACCGGATTCGCGACAGCATCCAGAGGATTGCGCAAAATCACCTGGAGACCGCGCCGTTTATCGGGACGATACTGGGAATCAAACTGGAGGGCGAAGACCTTGAGCGCGTCCGTTATCTGGAGCCGCCGCAATTGCGCGAAAAGATTTTTCAGGCGGTCTTTCATTTATTCGAACGCCTCGCGCGCAAGCAGCCCATCGTCATCCTGCTCGACGACCTTCACTGGGCGGATTCCGTTTCCATCGATCTGCTGGAACGATTGATGGGATTGACGAGCAGCGCGCCCGCGATGATCCTCGCGCTCTTCCGCCCGCAGCGGCAGGAACCCGCGTGGCGTTTTCACGAGACCGCGCAGCGCGACTATCCGCATCGCTACACGGCGATCGCGCTCGAGCCATTGGACGAAGCAAGTTCGCGGCAACTTGTCGCGAACCTTTTGGAAATCGAAGACTTGCCGGAAAAAGTGCGCGGGCTGATTCTGAAAAAAGCGGAAGGCAATCCGTTCTACGTCGAAGAGGTGATCCGCTCGCTGCTCGACGCGAAACTGGTCGTGCGGCAGGATTCGCACTGGCGCGCGACGCGCGAGATCGAAACTATTCAGGTGCCGGACACGCTCGTTGGCGTCATCGGCGCGCGCCTCGACCGGCTGGATCAGGAATCGAAGCGGACGGCGCAGACCGCCGCGGTCATCGGCAGGGAGTTTCAGCTCGAGATTCTGCAAGACATTTCCGAAGCCAAGCCGCAGTTGAGCGACGCGCTCGAAACGCTCCAGCGCCGCGAGTTGATCCGCGAGAAAAACCACGTGCCCGTGCCCGCATACATTTTCAAGCACGCGCTGACGCAGGAAACGGCGTACGCTTCGCTCCTGATGAGCAAGCGCCGCGAAGTGCACAAGCGCGTCGCGGAGTGTTTAGAGCGCCTCGCGCCCGACCGCGTCAACGACATCGCGTGGCATTTCGTACAAGCGCAGGAGAACACACGCGCGCTGCCGTATCTTGTTCAAGCGGGCGAGCGCGCCTTGCGCGAGTACTCGACGCAGGAAGCCATTGCCTATTTCTCGCGCGCGGCAGAGTCTGCGGAAACGAGCCAGGAGACGGCGCTGGCGCGCGCCGCCTTTGAGGGACTGGGCAGTGCGCTGATGCTCACCGCCAATGCGCCGCGTGCGTTGCAAAACTATCAAACCATGATGCAGTACGCGCAATTGCATCGAGACGCGCCGATGTTGGTTTCGGCGCACAATAAATTGGCGTTCGTTGCCATGTTTGGCGGCGATTTCGAAAACGTCGAAAAGCATCTGCATCAAGCCGAGCAGCTCGCGCGTTCGGCGGAAGACCGACCTGGGTTGTCCGAGATGTTTACGATTCGTTGCCAGATTTGCACTGCCTCAGGCGATTTTGAAACCGCTGTGAAATATCTGCGCGAGAGCACGCAAATCGGACAAGCGCTCAATCGCCAAGAACAAGTGACGTATAGTTTGACGCACACGGCAAACACGCTGATGTTTCTCACGCGCTATGACGAAGCGTTCGCCAAAGCCGAAGAGGCGATGCGGATGAGCGAACAAATCGGTGATCGCGCGCATGAGGCGGAATTGCTGACGTTGACCTTTCCGCCGCTCTATATTCGTAATGGCGATCTGGACACCGCGCGCAAACTCGCCGAGCAAGGCACGTCGATGGCGTTGCGAATCGGCTCTACAATGGCAACAACGTTCGGCTGTTGGGTGCAGGGAATCATCGCTCGTATGCGCGGCGAGTATCAAGATGCGGTCGATCATTTTGAACAGTCGTTGAGCGCGGCGAAAACGGGAATGCCGATGTTTCTCGTGTTGCCGCTCGGCTCGCTCGGTACAACCTTGCTCGAAATCAGTCCACGGTTTGCCGACAAGAGTATGGCGTTGCATACAGAAGCTCTGAAACTAATGGAACATCCGGTGCCCGCCAGTATGGGCGGCGTCGGCTGGGCAGAAATTGGATTCTGCGCTCTGGGATTGGAAGATGCGGAGAAAGCGGATGAACTTTTCCAAAAGGGATTGAACTATCCGACGACCCAGGGCTTGATGTACAAAGCCGTCCATTTGCTCGGCGCGGCGCACGTGGCGCTCCTGCAAAAAAGATTCGACGACGCCGCCAGACTAGCGCAAGAGGCGCGCGTGTATGTCGATGAGCGCAAAATGCAACAGCATTATGCTGATATTGCGCTCGTCGATGCGCGGGTGAGCGCGGCGCGCGGCGATACCGCACACGCGCTCGACCAATTCGCGCGCGCAGAACAACGGGCGAGCGAAATGAAAATGCGCCCGATCGTGTGGCAGGCGCGCGCCGGCGCCGCCAAGGTGCTCGCGGCAA
>JBBIJS010000242.1:0-4607 GCA_037445855.1 Chloroflexota bacterium
TCAGGGCGACCACCGAGGGGCAGCCCTGTGTGGCTGCCCAGTTCAGGGCGACCACCGAGGGGCAGCCCTGTGTGGCTGCCCAGTTCAGGGCGACCACGTAGGGTCGCCCCTACGCGGCGCACCAACCCGCGTACGCGCGCGCCTTCTTCAGCGGCAAGCCGTTCTGCCAATCGTCCGCCGATGAAGCCGTTCGCGCCGGTGATCAGGACGCGCGTGTTTTTCAAATCCATTTATCAACGTGTGTGGTTGAGCGAATGCCTCGCCCCTGCGCGATTCCTTGCGTGGCGTTTTTTCCGTCCACCCTCACTGCCCCCGCGTCCTCTTCCGCCTGCAATGACGCGACGAACGTTTCAATCTCCGCCAAACCGAACAGCCGAACGCGAAAGTACTCGTTGACGATTTCATTGCAGCGTTTTTCCACGTCGAGCAGAACCTCTTCCCAGTTCACGCCTTCTACCGTGCGTCCGATGACCGCATCACGCAAGCGAATCAATTCCATCACCAGATCGGCTCGATTGGTTCCCTCGATTGCCTCCGCCACCGCGCGGATCGCATGATCGATCTGACGAACGACCGTGTCGCGGTCGACGTGGTTGCTCGCGACGAGCGCAACGTTCGCCGCTTCGAGCAAACTGGAAACTTGGTACAGCCGCGCGCCCGGCGCGTTGAACAACTCGCGCACGTACGCCGCGGCTTCGAGTCGATCGGTTAGGCGGAAGAGATTGTACAGGCGCTTGCTCACTTTGCCATAGTTCGGTTTGACGTGCGCGTAATGATAAACCTGTGTGCGCATCAGGCGGACATAGGCATCCCTCGCGCCGGCTTCAAGGTGCTGGACGATCTTGGTGAACACCGGCAGGGCAGCCGGCTCCAGATAGATCTCTTGAAAGAATGGATCGATCGAGCGATCCAGCGCGACGATGCTGCCGTCGGGCGATTCCCAGGTCACGTCCATCATATTGCTCGCCAGTGCGATCTGTCCGGCAGGTCGATCGGCGACGATCCACGCGAGAAACGAACGCCCCGCGCCCGACGGCGCTTCATCCCACGTGATCGTCAGCGGCTGACCCTGCGCGGTCTGCACTGTAATCTTGCCGTCCACAATAGCTTGCGGCGTCCACGCGATCGGATGTCCCGCCGCGCGCGGTGTGCCGCGTTCTATCACCGGCACGGGATATGCTCCAAAGTCGGCCTCCATCAGCACAATGTCCGGCTCGGCGAAGGCGCGCAGCGCGGTCTCGCGCAGCGCCGCGCGCCAGGTCTCGCGCGCCGCGTCCAGCGTGTCCGCTTTGATATTCACGCGCTCGAAGAAATCGCAATCGCCGGGGAAGAGCTGCACCTTGCCTTGCGCCGAACTGCCCGCGATCGCAATCGCCGATTCGATGTTGGGGCGACGCGCGGCGCGCACGCTCTGCGCGAGGCGGCGAAAGTAATCCAGCTCGCTCTGATCGAAATCCATCAACGCGATGCGATGCCCGAATACGCCGGTCTGCGCGTCTTGCGCGAACGCGCTCTCGCGCTCGGCAGTCGATACGGCGATGATCCATTGCAGCGCCTTTTCCGAATCGAGTCCGACTCCCAGGCGGCTCGCCGTCTTGGAAATCCGGCGTATCTCTCGGCGCGCTTTTTTTGAACCGAGCGGCTTTTTGTTTGATCTGGGCACGGCGCTCCTCTGAAAGGGGAATCGTTGCGCGAGTTGCCCGCGCTGCATCTTCATCCGACTGCTGGTGCGCCATCGGCGCATGAACAACTTCGCTCAGGGGAGAGGTCGGTTGTTGCGATGCGCGAGCAAGCGCGCGAACAGCTCTGCTTGGGCGATGGCGTCTGCGCGCGCGTGGTGCGTCAGCAGCAGGTCTGCCGTGAACTGCGGCGCCATCGCGTGCTTGCTGGAAGTGGTCCACGGCGTCCCCATCATCCCGATGTAGAATGATTTGACATCGACGCCGCTAAAGCCAAAGGGATTGCGATGTAGAAAGCGATTAAAGTAGTACGCGACAAACATCCAGTCGAACGCGAGCGGGTACGCGACGAAGATTGGCGGCTGACCGCGCGGCGTCATGCGCGCCAGCCACGCTTCAAATTCTGCCATCGCGCCCGCCGGCTCCGCGCCGCGCTGCTCAAGAGCGTCAAGATCCAACCCGGCAACCGCCAGCGCTGCCGGCTCGAAGTTGCGCGTGATCGGTTTGATTTCGACGTAGAAGCTCTGCGCCGGCGCGCCCACCACGCACGCGCCCAGCGACAACATGCTGAACTCGCCGGGAATCGGTCCCGCTGCTTCGATGTCGACGGAGATGAAGGTCTCGTGGGTTACCATGTGTGGCGGCTATGATAAGTCAGAAACTCGTTTTCGGCAATACTGCTCTCGCCGATTGGCAGCCCCTCCGTTTTTCCCGCGAATCTTATTTTTCATTTGCGGAAATTCGCGCGGATTCGCGGATGGATGGACAAAGTTACGCTTCGCGCCTGCCCAAAAAGAAAAACAGCGCGAGCAGGATTGCGATCATCGGAACGATCAGCCACGGCAAGGACGAGAATGGAAGCAGAAATGCGCCGCGCGTGTTGAACCACACGATATTGAGCAACACGCCGACGAGGAGCAGATTCACCAACGCGAGCGCGACGCCGGTGTAGACCAAGCCGCGCTCTGGGTCAAGCCGCCAACTCGATCCCCAGCGTCCGAACGCGATCAGCGGCTCGCGCGTCGCAACGATCACCGCGAGCGTGTTGAGGATGACGAGCAGCAGCGCTATGCCGAGATACGAGATAAGGAAACCATCGCGCGGCATCCAGCCATCGGGCTGCGCGTTGATGTTGAAATGCGATGCGATTCGGTCGGCGGGCAGCGCGGGATAAAGAGTCGCGGCAGCTGCGACGAGCAGCGCGAAGGTGACGAGCACGGGCGCAAGGTACGCCCAGCGGAATTTCACTGGCGTCATCTCCCGCGCGATCTTGGTACCTTGCGCCAAGCCGCGCGCGTAAACAAACATCCACGCGAACGCGCCGAAGAGCGCGGCGAGCAGTGCGCCGGTGAGCCAAACCATCCCGTCGCGCGGCGCGGCGTTCAGCAGCGTGAGGACCAAGCCCAAGATCGCCGTGACCACGGCGACGAGCGCCAGCAGCACGCCGCCAAAGCGATTCGTCCGGTCCCAGATTTCGCGGCTCGCGTAGGCGTAACCGATGCGCACGCCGAAAATCGGATTCGGACCGACGCGCGGCGCGAGGTAATATGTCGCGCCGCCGGCGACCAACAGCAACGCTCCAATGCCAAGACCAAAGAGCAACATCGATACCTCCAAACTAAATCATCTCTGCGGAAGGAAAAATGTGGCAGCCGCACTCAGTCATAGTGCTTGACCAAGGGCCAAAGCCGCGCGAGGTCGATCGGGATTATCGGGTTGGATACGACGATGATGGGCAGGTCCTGCTCGTAGGGCACGCAGTACTGACACTTGTGTGTGGCGGCGACCACGATGTTGGCGTACGTGCCCTTAAAGTCAGCGGGCGAAGACCCAACGGCGATGAGCACCTGGCCGGTGCACGTGCCCGGTCCCCACAGGTAATAGTTGTTATGACCGCTGATGACCGGCGGGAGGCGACCGGGCGCGGCAAGCTGCTGGAGCGCGCCGGCTTCACCATAGTTGCTGGTGAACACACATGCCTGCGCGCGCTGCGCGGGCGGTAGACCGGCATAGACCTGCTCCACGGTCTGGGTGAGCATATCCCAGCCAAGGCGATCGCTGAGCGGCTGCGTCAAAGACCCATAGGCGTGTACGACCGCGGCAGGCGGCAGGATGGGCATGACATCCGGCGCTAGCAGTATTCCGGCGAGCGCAAGCACGGCGACATACGCGGGCTTGATCCAGGCGAGCCGCGGTCGCAGTGCCCATCGCTCGAAAACCACTGCTCCAGCCGCGAATAGGATGGGGTAGGCGGGAGCCAGGAAGTACGCCTTCGTACCCAGCACGGTTAGCACCAAATAGACGAAGACGAACGTCCAGCCCAGTAGACGATAGCGCGCGCCGGTCCTGCGGAAGTAGAAGACCAGACCGGCGGCAGCCAAGGGCACGGCGATCGGATTCATCAGCCCGATCTGCGTGGAGAAGAAAGCCAGCGGGCTGGCGCCGATGCCGCCATAGTGGCGCCAAAAGTCCACGGTGGGCAAGCCATTGACGGCGTTCCAGATGAGGTCGGGCAGCAGTCCCAAGAAGGCGATGCCGCCTCCTAACCATAGCCACGGTGTGCGCAGGTAGCGGCGCTCGGGCGTGACCAGCAGCGCCAAGACTAGCGCCAAGCCGAAGAAGAGCACGGTGAGTTTGGTCAGGAGAGCGATCGCGGCGACCAGCCCGACGAGCAGCCACAAGCGGGGCGCATCGCGACGCAATAGCCGCACCACGATGAGACTGGCAAGCGCCCACCAGAGTTGATCGAGCACATCCATGGAGAAGATTGACCCGGTTGCCATGAAGACCACGGCGAACAGGGCGGCGACGCCAGCCACGAGTTGCGCCACCCTGCCACCGCCCAGCTCGCGCGCCATGAGTCCCGTGACGACGATGATCGCGGCGCAGGCGAGCGCCGGGATGATGTGGATCGCGACCAGACTGTCG
>JBBIJS010000243.1:0-4584 GCA_037445855.1 Chloroflexota bacterium
TCCGCCGCGAGTTTTTCCGCCTCGCGCTGCGCCAGTTCCGCGTGCGCCCGCGCCGACGCGGCGTCTTGCTGCGTCTGCTTGATCTGCGCCAGCATCGTCTCCAGTTCCACGTCGTGCTGCGTCAGCGCGCCGCGCGCCGCGTCGATAATCTCCGCGTCCAGCCCGAGCCGCGCCGCGATCGCGAACGCGTTCGATTGACCCGGCAAGCCCATCGTCAGGTGGTACGTCGGCGACAGCGTTTCGACGTCGAATTCCATCGACGCGTTTTGGACGCCCAGGGTGGAGTGCGCGAATGCTTTCAGTTCGGCATAGTGCGTCGCGACGAGCGCGGCGGTTTTGCGGTCGAGCAGGTATGCGAGGATCGCGCGGGCGAGTGCGGAACCCTCCACCGGGTCGGTGCCAGCGCCGAGTTCGTCGAGCAGCACGAGCGAATGCTCATCGGCGTCGCGCAAGATTTCGGTGATGTTCTTGAGGTGCGACGAGAAGGTCGACAAACTCTGCTCGATCGATTGCTCGTCGCCGATGTCGGCGTAGACGCCGGAGAAAACCGGCAGGCGCGAACCCTCGCGCGCGGGAATGTGCAAGCCGCTCTGCGCCATCAGCGCGAGCAAGCCGACCGTCTTGAGCGTCACGGTCTTGCCGCCGGTGTTGGGTCCGGTGATGATGAGGATCGAGAAATCGCCGCCGAGTTGAACGGAGATGGGGACGACAGTGTTCGGATCAAGGAGCGGATGACGCGCGTCGAGCAAGTCTAGAGGTTGGAAACTGGAAATTGGACGTTGGACCTTAGACGTTCGAGGCCGCGTCTCTCCAATCTCTAATTTCCGACTTACAACTTCTAGAGTCGGTTCAATGCCGCGTATCTCCGCCGAATACTGCGCCTTGGCAAACGCGAGATCAATCGCCGCAAGTCCGTCCACGGTCAGCTCAATCGCGTCGGCGTGCGCGGCGACGAGCGCGGTCAGCTCGCGCAAGATGCGCTCGACCTCCCGCGCTTCGGCGCGCTCCAGCTCGCGCACGCGGTTGCCCAGCTCGACCACCGCCAGCGGCTCGATGAAGAGCGTCGCGCCGCTCGCGCTCGTATCGTGGACGATCCCTTGCAGCTTGCCCTTCGATTCCGCGCGGATCGGGATAACGTACCGCCCGTCGCGCTGCGTGATGATCGACTCCTGGATGATCTTCGCGTTCGTCGACGCGGAAAGGAAACGCTCAAGTTTCTCCATCAAGCGTGCGCGGACAGCGTTCAACTCGCGGCGGAGGCGCGCAAGTTCCGGCGACGCATGGTCGGCGACTTCGCCGCGGTCGTTGATCGCGCGCGCGACTGCGTCGACCACCGCCGGCGCTTCTGCCAAGCGCGCCGCATTCGCGGCGAGGCGCGGATAGAGCGCGTTGAGTTTGCCCAGCGCGCGGCGCAACGCGCGCGCGGCGAGGAGCGTTTGCCGGATTTCGAGGAGATCGAGCGGCGAAAGCAGCGCGCCGATGCGCGCGTTGCGCGCCAGCGGGCGCACGTCGCGCGCGCCGCCGACGCTCATCTCGGAATGCTGGGCGAGCAGCGCGCGCGCCTCAGTTGTCTCGCCTTGCCACCGCGCGATCTGTTCTGGATCGGTGGAGGGTTCGAGGCGGCGCGCCAATTCCGCGCTGGCGGAAAATGCCGCGTGCGCGGCAAGACGCGCGCGGGTCTTGTCAAATTCAAGCGTGTGCCAGTATTTGGAGTTCATTGGGTGAGATCGAAGAGCGAAGGCAAGCCCGCCGGCAGCCACGGACCGAGCGCGCTCAACAACAGCGGCTTGAGCGCATTGAAGACCGGCAGCAAACGAAAGGTCCGCATTCCTTCCGTGATAAATTGGCGCGCCGGCTCGTTCCAGGGCCACGGCTCGCTGATGGCGAAGCCCAGCACGGGCAGCATAATGCTGATCAGGATGATGAGCGTGACCAAACCGAGGATTGCGCCGCCCAGTTGATCGATCAAAGGCGCGAGTTGCAGCTTGGTCGAACGATACGTGTCGTGCGCCAGCCAATTGATGATCGATGAAACAAAAACGAGGATCACAAAGAACGAAAATGCATTGAGGACCCGGTTGGGCGCGGCGCTTTGGAAAGCCAGGGTGCGGATCCAATCACTGATCACCCGGTAGTACTGCGCCCCCAGGATCGCGCCGATGTAGAGCGCGGCGAGTCCAATGATCTGGCGCAGCAGACCTTGCGTCAATCCAATCGCCATGCCGGCGATGATGAGAAGAAAGATCAAGAAATCAAGCCAGTTGAAACCGGCAATGAGATTCATTCTGACCTCGCTGAGAAACGCGCGGCGCTTGCTGCTGCGACGTGGGCGCGCCGCGGATTAGGGCGCGGCGGAAATCACAAAGCGTCCGATGAGCATCAGTACGACGAGCAAGAGTACCACGGCGAGCGCGATGTGGGTCCGGGTGATCTTCATTCCAGTCCTCCCGGAAAAAGTATACCACAAATGGACGGAAGACGAAAGACGGAAGACGGAGGTGAATCTTGAACCCTCCGTCCTCCGTCTACGGTATCCGTCGAACTTTACGCGCCGCGCACTTCAGCGCCCAATTCCCGTTTCAACCGCGCGCCGATCTTTTCGCGCACCTTGGTCGCCTCCGCGTCCGACAGCGTGCGGTCATCCGCTTGAAACGTGAGCGCATACGCCAGCGATTTCTTGCCATTGGGAATCGGGTCGCCGTGATACACGTCGAACAAAACCGCGCGCTGCAGCAGCGCGCCGCCGGTCTGCACGATCAGCGCGTGGACGCGCTCCGCCGCGATGCTTTCGTCGACGATCAGTGCGAGGTCTTGCGCGACCGCGGGATAGCGCGAGAGCGCGGCGACCTTGCGCGCCGGCGAGACGCGCGCCAGCAGCGCATCCAGATCGAATTCGCCGATGAGCACCGGCTGCGCCGGCAGATCGAACCGCTCCGCGTCGCGCAGCAGCGGATGCAGCTCGCCAAACACGCCGATCTCCGCCGCGTCGATCTTGAGCGCGGCGGCGCGACCGGGATGGTACAGCGGATGATCGGACGCGACGAACGCCGCGCTGTCAACTTGCAGCTCCTCCAGCAACGCCTCGACCACGCCCTTGAGATCGTAGAAATCCATCGGCGCCGGCTCGGTGCGCGCGGTGTGCCAGCTGACGGGCTGACGCGGTCCGGTCATCGCGATGCAGAGTCGCCGCCGTTCCAGCGGCAGCGCGACGCTCTGGTCTTCCGGCAATTCTGTCGCTTGTTCGCGCGGCAGCAGCGCATCGTCCGGGCGGCGCGCGAAGAAAACCGTGCCGACTTCAAACGCGGCGACGCGCGCGCGGTAGCGCAAGTTCGCCGCGGTTAGCCGCAACAGATTCGGCAGCAGCGTCTGCCGCAACACCGCGAGGTCGGCGCTGATCGGATTCTCGATGCGGACGTACTCGCGCGGCGGGATGGCTGGACGCGCGGAGCCGGGCAGCGTCAGCATCGCTTCGCGCTCTGGCGTCGTGAACGCGTACGTGACCACGTCCTGCAAGCCCGCGTCGATCAAAATATCGCGCACGCGCTCTTCCTGCTCCAGATCGACGTCCGCTCGCTGCGGCGGCAGTTCGTCGTTCATCCGCGAGATCGGAATGTTCGCGTATCCGTACATCCGCGCGATCTCTTCGATCAAATCGTGCGTGCCCTCGATGTCGAGCCGATGGTCGGGAACGGTAACCCGCAAGACCGAGGACGGATGACGAACGACGGAAGCGCGTTTTCGGTCTTCCGTCTTCCGTCCTCCGTCTTTTTCAACTTTGAATTCAAGTCCCTCCAAGTATCGCGCGATGTCTTTCGCCGGAATCTCGACGCCCAACTGCCGCTTGACTTGTGCGACCGGCAAGGTGACGACGATTTTTTTCGGCTTGCGCGGATAGTTATCGACGATGCCTTTCGCGATTTCGCCGCCGCCGAGTTCGCGCATCAACTCGATGCCGCGCAGCAGTCCGATCTTGGCTTGTGCCGGATGGACACCGCGGCTGAGTCGATAACCAGCTTCTGAGAACAACCGCTGCGACGCCATCGTTTGCCGGAGGTTGATGTAATTCCACGCCGCGGCTTCGAGCAGGATGTTCGTCGAATGATCGCTCACCTCGCTCTCCGCGCCGCCCATCACGCCGCCAATCGAAAGCGCGCCGCGCGTGTCGCACACGAGAATCGTGAACGGATCGAGCTGGCGTTTGACGCCGTCGAGCGTTTCCAGTTCTTCGCCCGGCTCCGCAAGCCGCGTGATGAGCGTGGGCATTTCGCCGCCCGCGCGCGCGGCAAGTTTGTCGTAATCGAACGCGTGGAGCGGCTGCCCGGTTTCCAGCATCACGTAATTCGTCACGTCGACGATGTTGTTGATGGGGCGCATCCCGGCAAGTTTCAGCCGCCGCTGCACCCAGAACGGCGACGGCTGGATCGATGTGCCGCGCAAGAGCGCAAGCGTAAAGCGCGGATTGAGATCGGGCGCTTGGATCATCACGTCGATTTGCCCTTCGATCGTCGCGCCTTTCGCGACAACGCGCTGCGGAATGGGCTTGAGTTTTTCGCCGGTGAGCGCGGCAACCTCGCGCGCGATACC
>JBBIJS010000244.1:0-4580 GCA_037445855.1 Chloroflexota bacterium
TCTTGATCGCATCGGTCGGGCGCACGTCCAGCCGAACCGACGCGTAGAATTTCAGCGCCATCCCGCCGGTCGTCGTCTCCGGGTTACCGAACATCACGCCGATCTTTTGGCGCAGTTGGTTGGTGAAGATCACCGCGGTGTTCGATTTCTTGATCGCGCCGGACAGTTTGCGGAGCGCCTGACTCATCAAGCGCGCCTGCAAGCCCATATGCGAGTCGCCCATCTCGCCTTCGATCTCGGCTCGCGGAACCAACGCGGCGACTGAATCGACGACGATGATATCGACCGCGCCGGAGCGAACGAGCGCTTCGGCGATTTCCAGCGCCTGCTCGCCGGTATCGGGTTGCGAGATGAGCAGTTCATCGACATTGACGCCGCACTTGGCGGCATACACTGGGTCGAGCGCGTGCTCTACATCGATGAACGCCGCGACGCCGCCCAACTTCTGCGCTTCGGCGATGATGTGCTGGCACAAAGTCGTCTTACCGGACGCTTCCGGACCGTAAATCTCGGTGACGCGTCCGCGCGGAATCCCGCCAATACCCAGCGCGAGATCAAGCGAGATCGAACCGGTAGGTATGGCGTCGACTTTCATGCCGGTTGCCTCGCCCAATTTCATGATCGCCCCTTCGCCAAAACGCTTCTTGAGGGACGCGAGAGTGGTTTCTAGCGATTTGGTCTTGCCCGAGTCTGCCATGCCATGCTCCTTTGCCGCCACTCTACCAGAAACGCTGTGAAGTTAGTTTACATCAACTGGACGCAAAACGCAAGCCCTACGCCGAAAGTGAATCGCTGCCGCGCATACAAGTCTATTCAGGAGAGTGGCGAATAGTTTTGGGATACGCTGAGTACGCGGCGCCTTCGGTTTGATGCGTAGCCATTATAACAGAACAGGTGTTCGTCGTCAAGTACCCCCATCTTGAGAAAAAATAGATAATGGCGTATAATGGCTTGTGTAACCGTGGATCGAGACGCCTCGCTCATTGGCGAGAGGATCTCACTCAAAAGGAGGAGCGATGAGGAAGGTTCTAATTGTCGGAATCATTATTTTGGCGGCGGTTCTGTTGACTGCGGCAAGCCCGGCAAAGGCGCTGGCGTGGGGACCGTCCTACCACGTGGTTCAGCCCGGCGAGACGCTGAGCGGCATCGCCTCGCGGTACGGCGTAAGCGCCTGGTCGATGGCGAACGCGAACGGGATCTTGAATTGGAATCTGGTCTACGTTGGTCAGGTCCTTTCGATTCCGTACGCCGGCTATCCGTCCTACGTCAACTACTATCAGCCCGCCCGTTACCCGTACTATCCGCGCATGGCGTACGGCTGCTACTACTGGGTGCGCTACGGCGATACGATGACCAATATCGCGGCGCGGTACGGCGGTGATCCCTGGGTCATCGCTCGCGCGAACAGCATCTACAACTTGAATTGGATCTGGGCGGGTCAGCGCCTGCTCATCCCGGGCTGCAACTAGAAATTACGCCAAACGAAAAACGCGGACTCACTCTCGAGTCCGCGTTTTGATTTAGGCGCGACTCGCTCAAGTGCCCCGCACGTTGCGCGCACGGCACACCGTCAGCGCGACTGCCAGCCCCAGAAAAATCGCCGCCGCCTCGAACGGCGCATACACGTCCACACGCGTCCACAGCGCGCCACCGACCGATGGTCCCACCGCCAAGCCGATCCCCTGCGCGGTTGCCACCGCGCCCAGAAACAATCCGCGCGCGCTGACCGGAATCCAATCCATCACCAGCGCGTTCCACGCTGGCACGAGCAGCGCGTACCCCACTCCCGCCAGTGTCGCGCCCGCCGAAACGATGATCGGATTGATGCTCAGCGGCGCGCCGGCGAACGGAATGGCGATCAGGATCAGTCCGAGCACCAGCGGCGTGTGCCGCCCGCGGCGATCCGCCCAGTGTCCCGCCGGGATGATCAGCGCGGCGGTGACAACGCCCGGCGGAATCAGCATCAGCGCGAACACATCGGGTGAGACGCGCAGCACGTCGCGACCGAACAGCGAGATCAGCGGCAGCAGCATTCCGATCGCGAGTGTCAGCAGCAAGCCGATGACGAGCAAGCGGACGAGCGTCGCGTTCATCTGCTGCGCGAGCGTGCGCCACGGCTTGGCGTCGCAAGGCGCTGCCGCCGCGTCGCGCGGTGTGCGCCGCGTGCGCACGAAGGCGACGACGAGAGCGCAGGCGAACGCGGCAATCGCAAAGCAGACGATAAACGCAGAGCCGTACGTGACGCGGCTCAGCAAGAATCCGCCGGCAATCGGTCCCATCGCGATGCCGCCGAGCATTACCATGTTGATGATGCCCAGCACAAGTCCGTACCGCTCGCGGCCGTACGCGTCGGCGACAGCGGCGTAGATCGCGGGCCAAATGCAGCCCGCGCCGACGCCGTTTACAGCGTTGAGCGCGAGAAAAAGCGCGGGCGATTCGACGTGCGGCATGAGGAGGAGCGGCAGCGCGGAAAGCAGAATGCCGATGAGAAGCAGCGGCTTGCGCCCAAAGCGGTCGGCGCTCCAGCCGGCGGGTATGCGCGTCAGAATATCGGCGACCAGATACGTCGACAATGTGATGCCGATTACGTCCGCGCCCTCGCGCATCGTGCTGCTAAGGTAAAGCGGAAACAGCGCGATCAGCTCGATGCCGTGCGCGAGTTCCATCAAGATGATAGTGCTGAGGAGGATCGTGAAGGTTCTGTGCGCGACGAGTAGATTCCAGAATTTCGCGGCGACGTTCAAACGTTTCAACGTTATAACGTTTTCCGTTTCTCAATGTCCCCGCGGTGAAACTTGTCGTGGATCACCAGAATACGGAACATCCCGCGCACCGATTGGTCGCCCCAGACTGCGTGCGCGCCGCTGCGTTCCAGCTGCGCGGCGGTCAGCGTCTCCAACCATGCCAGCGTGTCCTGCCGCGTCTGGTCCAACGCGGCAAGCACTTGATCGAGCGACTTGGCGCGCCAGCGTTCCGTCATCCACGCGTTGAACTTGTCCAGCTCGAACTCGCCGGGGAAATCCGGATACGCGCGCGCGAATTCTTTCAATTGCAGCGGCGAATCCTTGACGACCATTATTTTGGCGAACGCGACGTTCACCGATTCCGCCATCGCGAGATGCGCGAGCAGGTCTTTGATCGACCAGCCGCCGTCGTCGAACGGGCGCAGCATCGTTTCGCGCGGTAAGTTGGCGAACGACTCGAGTAATTTTGCGCGCTCGGCGTTCAGCTTCTCCGTGATTCCGGCAACATCGTCCGGTGTGGGCATTCGTCTCCTCCAGTCGAATCTGCTCCCGCCGGTTTTGGAACCTACGGGAGGATGGTTTGACAAGGTCACATTCATTTTTTGCCGCAGAATTTCGCAGAAATTTTTTATCCTTCTGTTTGGTTCTGTGGCTAATCCGGCATTGCCAAAAAAGAATACTGCCATTATACATTTTGAAACTGCGTTGCGCAAGGCGCCGATTGAGAGTATAATCGCGCCGTGTCCCGCTTTCAATGGTACTCGCTCATCATTGTCGCCGCGATCGCCGGCGGCGCATGGATCGATCTCACGCGTGTGCCGGACGATGCCGCCAGCGCTGCCCGCATCGCGGCGCACGTCAATTTTAGCGCGCCGGCGTTTACACTGGCCACACTCGACGGCAAATCCGTGGCGTCGAGCGATCTGCGCGGCAAGGTGGTCCTGGTGAATTTCTGGGCGACGTGGTGTCCGCCGTGCCGTTCCGAGATGCCGGATATTGAATCGACATACCAAGCACACCGCGCCGAGTTCGTCGTCCTCGCGATCAATGATGCGGAGAACAATGGCGCAGTCAAGCCATTTGTCGATCAGTTTCACTTCACCTTTCCCATTCTGCTCGACCGCGATGGCGCGGTGGCTAGACTCTTTCAGGTGCAGGCGCTGCCAACATCGTTCTTTATCGACCGCGCCGGCATTATCCGCGCGGCGAACGTCGGGCAGATGGATCGCGCGTACATCGAAACCCAAATCGCCGCGCTCACAGCACGCTGATGGCTCCGATCATTCAAATCGGTCCAGCGACGATTCAATCGTCCATTCTCGCGCTCATCGTCGCGCTCTGGCTCGGCGCCGCCATTGCCGAGCGCGAAGGTAAGCGACGCGGACTGAGCGGCGACGACGTGTGGAACGCGGTCGCCATCGCGGGAGCGGTCACCCTGATCGCCGCGCGGCTCGTTTACGTTTTGCAAAATCTTGCCGTCTACGCCAACGACTGGCGCGGCATTTTTTCGCTCACGCCGGCGACGCTCGCGCTTGGCGCGGGCGCGCTTTTTGGACTTGGGGCGTCGCTCGCGTACGCGCAGCATCGCAAGATTCCGCTCGCGCGTTTTGCCGATGCGTTCGCGCCGGGCGCGCTCGTCGCCGTGGCGATCTTGGCGCTGGGACAATTTCTGAGCGGCGATGCATACGGCGCGCGGTCTGATCTACCGTGGGCGATCAACCTGTACGGTGAAATGCGGCAGCCGGCGCAGCTGTACGACGCGTTCGCCGCGCTCATCGGTTTCATCATCGTGCGGCGCGCGGCGCGGCGGCAATGGGCGGACGGTGCGATCGCGCT
>JBBIJS010000245.1:0-4576 GCA_037445855.1 Chloroflexota bacterium
AGGAGGGGACTTGGCATGGCAATGATCCAACGTCCCGATTATATCCGATTTGGTATCGCCTTTCAAATGGGAACTTCACTGGTGATTACCGCATCTCGCCACAGAGGACACAGAGGGCACAGAGAATTTTATTTTTGCTCTGTGTTCCCTGTGTCCTCTGTGGCTGTTGGGACTTGATCACCGGTGACGCCTGCGCCAATGCTTACCGTTTCGTCTTTGCCTGATCGTACACGCGCGCGAACTCGGCTTGAAATTGCTGCGCGAGCGCGGCGTCGTCGATGATGAGCAGATTCTCGTCGTTCTCCGTCTCGGCGTTCTGGGAAAAGTTGAACGAGCCAAAAATCACCGTCTTGCCATCGACGATGAAAACCTTGTGGTGCATCAGGTACGGATTGCCGTCCTGGAGCACGTCCAGCCCCGCCTGCTTCAGCTTGCCGTACTCGCTGTACTTGGTCTCCGAGCCGGTCGTCTCGAACACGCCGCGCACCTTGACGCCGGCTTGAGCGCGCGCCAGGATCGCCGCGCCGATGGCGTCGTCGGTGAACGAGAACGCCATGAAATCAATCGTCTGCGCCGCGGGCGTGAGCCGCGCGAGGATTTTCTGCGCGACATCGTCCTCCGGCGCGAAATAGTTTTCGACCGCCGCGCCGCCAATCGTCAGCTTGGGCGTCGTGCCGCCCGGCTTGCGCGACGGACCGAATTTATGGTCGTTGAACATTTTCTCGAACGTCGCGGTGTAATTGCGCGCCAGGTCTGACGACGAGATCAGGATGCCGTTGTTGTTGTAGCGGTACGTGTCGTTGGTCGTGAAATTCCACGAGCCGGTCCACACCGCCGCGCCGTCCACGACGACGAATTTGTCGTGCATGATCGCGTTCGGGTTGCCGCCGACGACGCCGATGCCGACATTCTGGAACTGCTTGAACGACGGATTCTCTTTCGGATCATTCAACGTCTCGTCAATGTCCGTCACGACGCGCACCGTCGCGCCGCGCTGCTTGGCATCGATCAGCGCCTGCGTGACGTTGGGCAGATCGAGTTGGTAGATCGCCATGTCCACGCTGCGCTGCGCGGTGTTGATGAACGCGGTGAGCTTTTCGTCCAGCCCGCCGTGATGATCGGCTGGTTTGTCCGGATACTTGGGCGCGGTGAAATAGACCTGGTACCAACCGGCAGCGCTGGTCGGCGGCGCTGTCGGCGTGGGCGTTGTTTTGTTGCAACCGACCGACGCGAGGATCGCGCACAAGATCACCGCTAGCCAGAACCACTTGACCGATGTCTGCATCTCGATTCTCCTGAAAACGTAGGACAAATTTGGAAATTTGTCCTACGGACTATCGCCCAGCGCGTAATTTCCACAGCGCGCTCGCCAGCGTCGTCGCCAGCGCCAAGACCTCTTCACGCGTCATCGCCGCCGATGCCTGCGCGCCCGAATCGATCGCGGCAAGCGCGTCGGCAAGGCGCGGCGTCGCGTCCTTGGTAGCAAGCGCATTCAGCGCGCTCGCGGTCTGCCGCACGCGCGCCAGTTCGCTCTGCGCGATTTGCTTCGCAGCGGTTTCATCGCGCGCCGCGTTCACCTGCTCGGTCACCCAGCGTTCCGCCCAGTCCAAAACAATTTTCGCCTCGCGGTCGGTGAGATTCGAGCGCAGGCGCTCGTCTTCGTACAATTTTTCCACCGCGTTCTGAGCGATCTTGTCGAATTGCGGCACCGCCATCCTCCTCAAGAAAAAGGCGCGAGAGAAAACTCTCGCGCCAGCAAAGCGCATCGCCCCGAAACGTCAGGACACATTCTCAATCTAAACCAAATCGCTCGCCGTGTCAATTGGAGACTTGCCGACTTATTGGTCAGATCGAAAAATCATCGCCGCGCCAGCTTCCATTCTGCGGAATGTGCGGCGCAAAACCGACCGGCTCGCGCCCGGTGACGATCTTTTCCAGCGCATCCATCCGCGCCATCAACGAGATGACCGACGCGCCGATCATATCCGGCAAGACCGTATGATCGAGGTCGGGCGCGTCGCCTGCCATGTGCGCGTGCGAGCGCCGCACCGGCTGCCCCGGCACACCAACCACGACCGAGTTCGGCGGCACGGATTTGACGACGACGGCGTTCGCGCCGATGCGGCTGTCCGCGCCAACCGTGATCGCGCCCAGCACCTTCGCGCCCGCGCCCACGACGACGCGGTCTTCCAGCGTGGGATGCCGCTTGCCTTTGTTGAGACTGGTGCCGCCCAGCGTCACGCCGTGGTATAGCGTCACGTCCTTACCGATCTCCGCCGTCTCGCCGATCACGACGCCCATGCCGTGATCGATGAAAAAACCGGAATCAATGGTCGCGCCGGGATGAATCTCGATGCCGGTCAGCCCGCGCGCGGCTTGCGACACCCAACGCCCCAGGAATTTGAAATCGTGCGTCCACAGCCAGTGCGATACGCGATGCCCCCACACCGCGTGCAGCCCCGGATAGCAAAGCAGGACTTCCAAGACCGTCCGCGCCGCCGGGTCGCGTTCGAAAATGGAGTGGATGTCGTTGCGTAAAGTATTGAACATATTCGATCACCTCACCAGGACGGATGACGGTGGACGGACGACGGACATTCCCGTCAACGGTCATCCGTCCTCCGTCCTCCGTCGATGTCAATCCGCCAAATTCGCGTACAGCGGCGTGCTCAGGTACCGCTCGCCGAACGATGGAATGATCACGACGATCAACTTGCCCTTGTTCTCCGGGCGTTTAGCCACCTGCAGCGCCGCCCACATCGCCGCGCCGGACGAAATGCCGACAAGCAGCCCTTCTTCCTTCGCCATCCGCCGCGCGAGCTCGAACGCGTCGTCATTCTTGACGCGAATGATTTCGTCGTAAATCTTGGTGTTCAACACCGCCGGCACGAACCCTGCGCCGATGCCTTGAATCGGGTGCGAACCCTTTTGTCCGCCGGACAAGACCGGCGACGCGTCCGGCTCGACCGCGATCGCTTTGAACGATGGCTTGCGCGACTTGATGACCTCGCCGATGCCGGTGATCGTTCCGCCGGTGCCGACGCCCGAGATCAAGAAATCGACTTTGCCGTCCGTATCGCGCCAGATTTCTTCCGCGGTCGTCTTGCGGTGGATTTCCGGATTCGCCGGGTTCTCGAACTGCTGGGGGATGAAATAGCGCGGATCGGACGCGGCAAGCTCTTCCGCTTTTTTGATCGCGCCGTTCATGCCCTCCGGTCCCGGCGTGAGGAGCACTTGCGCGCCGTACGCGCGCAAAAGCATCTTGCGCTCTTTGCTGACCGTCTCGGGCATGACCATCGCGCAGTGGTAGCCGCGCGCCGCGCACACCATCGCCAGTCCGATGCCGGTGTTGCCGCTCGTCGGCTCCAGCACGATCGTGTCCGGCTTGAGTTTGCCGGCTTTTTCCGCTGCGTCGATCATCGATACGCCGATGCGGTCCTTGACGCTGTGCGCCGGGTTGAAGAACTCTAGTTTAGCGACCACGTCCGCGACCGCGCCGGCGTCTTTGGTCAATCGGCGAATCCGCACGAGCGGCGTATTGCCGATCAATTCGGTAACGTCATTTGCGATTTTCACTTTGGGTCTCCTTGTTTCAAATTTTATAACGAAAAAAGCCCTGGGACTTGCCCCGGGCTCTGAACTCTTTTGAGCATCGGCAATCCCGCCTCCGTATCACCTCATTCCCGCGGGGGCGGAAAACACCAATTCGTCAAGCGGCTTGTACGCGCGGCATCAGCCGGACGAGGTGCAATGCCCCCGCCTCGGACAGGCGCACCGCGGCGCCGCTGTACTGGAAGAAGACAGGAATCGAGAATTCATTCTACATCCAAAAGTCGCATAAATTCTACCCGGTTTAATCGAGTTGTCAAGAGGATGGGAGTTAATTTTTCGTTAGATCAGCCCGGCGATGTTTCGTCCATCCGACTCTTTTCGCCCGTCGTCATCGCCTTGACCACGTCCATCAAATGTTCGCGCCATCCGATATCGCCATTGGGTCCGTTCAGCCACGCGCGGTCACGCGCGATTCGGACGCGATCCTTGAACCGCGCGCTCAGTCGCGCCGCCAGCGCGCCGTCGGGATCGCCGAACTTTAAGACGATGCGCCCATCCTCGATGGCAATCGCGGCGAGTTGCGCCTGGATCGCCGCGACGCGGAGACGCAGCAGGTACATCAGATTCGCCACCTCTGCCGGCGGCGCGCCAAAGCGGTCCGTCAACTCTTGCTCGATTTCGTCCACCTGCGCGTACGTCGCAATATCCGCCAGCCGCCGGTACAACCTGAGCCGCAGCGCGGATTCGGGCACATAGTCTTCCGGGATGTGCGCCTGCAGCGGCAGATCGATCGTCGGCGCAAGACCGAGCAGATTCGCGCCCGGCTTTTCCGCCGGCGCGCCTTCGTTCTGTCTGCGCTTGGCGGCGCGCGCCGTATCGATCGCGCTGGCGAGCAGGCGGCAGTACAGATCGAAACCGACCGCCGAGATATGCCCGTGCTGCTGCGCGCCCAGAATTTCGCCTGCGCCGCGAATCTCCAAATCGCGCATCGCGATCTGAAAGCCCGCACCCAGCTCGCTCGCTT
>JBBIJS010000246.1:0-4548 GCA_037445855.1 Chloroflexota bacterium
GGTTTCGGCTTGTCCGAGTTAGGAAAAGACTATGAAACTTGTCACAGCCGATCAGATGCGCGCACTCGAACAGCGCGCCAACCAGAGCGGAAACACATTCGCGATGATGATGGAGCGCGCCGGCAAAGCTGTCGCCGACGCGATTGCCGCGCGCGGTGACGTGCAAGGCAAGCGTGTGCTGGTGCTCGTGGGTCCGGGCAACAATGGCGGCGATGGTTTGGTCTGCGCGCGCTTTCTGCACGATGCTGGCTCGCGCGTGTCGCTCTATCTGTGGAAGCGCGCGGCGGATGACGCCGATGCAAATTTCAAACTCTGCGGCGACCGGAAGATACCCACGATGCGCGCGGAAGAGGATGCAGAATTTGCCGCGCTAAAAAAACTGCTCGGTGAAACCGACGTCATCGTCGACGCGCTGCTCGGCACTGGCGTCACGCGCCCTATCGGAGGACGGCTCAAGGATTTGCTCGCGGTTATACAAGCCCAATCACCCAATCACCCAAGCACCCAATTGATTCCTTCGTCCCTCGCCTCGCGCCGCTCGCGCCTCGTCGTCGCCGTCGATCTCCCCAGCGGCTTGAATCCCAACACCGGCGCGCTCGACCCTGCCGCGCTGGCTGCCGATCTCACCGTCACGTTCGCGTTCCCGAAAGTTGGTCAACTCGCCTTTCCAGGCGCGGGCGCGGTCGGTGAGTTGATTGTCGCGGACATTGGTCTTCCGGCGGAATGGGCGGATGCCGACGCGCCAGACGTTGCGACCGCGCGTGAAATCGCGGCGATCTTACCGGCGCGCCCACGCGATTCGCACAAGGGTACGTTCGGTAAAGCGATGCTCTGCGTTGGCTCAGCGAACTACGTCGGCGCAGCCTTCTTCGCCGGCTCCGCGGCAACACGCGCGGGCGCGGGACTCGTGACGCTCGCGCTCGCGCGCAGCACCTATCCGCTGATCGCGAGCGCGGTGCATGAGACAACGTTCGTCGTGCTGCCGGACGACCTCGGCGTGCTTGTGCCGGATGCCGTCCCGGTTTTGCGCGAGCGGTTGGACGATTACGACGCGCTGCTGCTCGGCTGCGGCTTGGGGCGCGATCCCAAAACGATCGCGTTCGTGCAGCGCTTGCTGGGCATTGGCGCGAAAACGAAAACCCAAATCGGATTTTCAATTGCGGATGGAGCACCAACAAAATCGGGGGCACTGCCGCCGCTCGTGATCGACGCCGACGCGCTTTACGCGCTCGCGCAGTCCGGTGACTGGTGGTCGCGTGTCGCGCCGAACGCGGCGATCCTAACGCCGCATGCCGGCGAGATGGCGACGTTGTGCGGTTTGCCGCTCAGCCAAGTGCAAGCCGACCGCGTGAACGTCGCAAAAAAATATGCCGCGCAGTGGCGGCAAGTCGTCGTGCTGAAAGGCGCGTTCACTGTCGTCGCCGCGCCGGATGGACGGATAACGTTGCTTCCGTTCGCAACGCCTGCGCTCGCGACCGCCGGCACCGGCGACGTGCTCGCCGGCGCTATCGTTGCGATGCTCGCGCAGCATCTCGCGCCATTCGACGCGGCGGCTGCCGGCGCGTACGTCCACGGACTTGCCGGCGAAATCGTTGAACGTGAGATTGGTCGTGCGGGCGTAGTCGCCGGAGATTTGCTGCCGCGATTGCCGGAGGCGATCAGACAAGTGGCGCGGCGGATGTAATCGTCGCGCTTAACCTCGGGGCGAATACATGATGACAAAAACGCCGACGAGCGCGAGCGCACCACCGATGAGGTCAAATCGGTCCGGGATGGTCTTGTCAATCTGCCAGCCCCACAGAATAGACAGAACCACAAAGACGCCGCCATACGCGGCATACACGCGCCCAAAATTCGCGGATTGAAAAGTAGGAATGATCCCGTAGAGTGTGAGAATCGCCGCGCCCAGCAGCGCAAGCCCAATGCTCTTGCCCTCCCGCAACCACAGCCAGATCAAATAGCCCCCGCCGATTTCGCAGACGCCTGCCAGCAGAAAGTAGAAAAGCGATTTGGCGATTTCCATCCCGATCCTCTCTCGCTACCGTTGCTCGCTTAATGCCGAAAATGCCGCGTGCCGGTTAGCACCATCGCCGCGCCGTAACGATCTGCCATCGCGATCGATTCGTCGTCGCGCAGCGAGCCGCCCGGATGCGCGAGCGCGGTGACGCCGGCGCGGCACGCGGCTTCTACGCCGTCCGGGAACGGAAAGAACGCGTCCGACGCCAGCGCTGCGCCACGCGCGCGTTCGCCGGCTTTCTCCACCGCGATCTTGACGGAGTCGACGCGGCTCATCTGCCCCGCGCCGATGCCAACTGTGCGCGTCTCGCGCGCCAGCACAATCGCGTTGGACTTTACGAATTTCTCCGCTTGCCATGCGAACCGCAGCGCGCGTTCTTCCTCCGGCGTGGGCGCGCGCTGAGACACGACGCGCCATTCCGCCGCGTTGGCAGTATCTTGTTCCTGCGCGAGATAACTACCCGCGATGCTCCGCCATTCCCAGCCCGCCGCGCGCGGCGTCGCACATTCCAGCAGCCGCAAATCCTTTTTGACTTGCAAGATTTCAAGCGCGGCGGGCTCAAACCGCGGCGCGATCACAACCTCGGTGAACAACTCGACGATCGCACGCGCAGTCTCCGCGTCGATCGCGCGGTTCAACGCGACGACGCCGCCGAACGCAGAGGTGGGATCGCACTCACGCGCGTCGAGGTACGCGCGCGTGAGTGCGTCCGCGGTCGCGATGCCGGACGGCGTCGTGTGCTTGACGATCACCGCCGTCGGCGCGTCAAAGTCGTTGGCGGCGCGCCACGCGCCGTCCACGTCGAGCCAATTGGTGTACGAGAGCGCCTTGCCGTGCAGTTGCCGCGCGTCCGCTAAGCCGGGCTGATTGGGGACGCGGTACAGCGCAGCGTGCTGGTGCGGGTTCTCGCCGTACCGCAAGTCCTCGGCTTTTTCCAGCGCGAGGTTTAGCATCGCCGGGAATTGGAGACCTGTCATTGCGAGGAGCGGTTTTTGCGACGAAGCAATCTCCGCTGTGGTTGGGGATTGCTTCGCCGCTTCGCGGCTCGCAATGACACCTGCGAGGTACTGCGCAATCGCCGCGTCGTAGCTCGCCGTGTGGCGAAACGCTTTCAGCGCAAGCCGCGCGCGCGTTTCGCGCGTCGTGTCACCGTCGCGTTCGATCTCGTCCGCGACCGCGCGATAATCGGCGGAGTCGCAGACGACGGTGACCCATTCGAAATTCTTTGCCGCCGCGCGCAAAAGCGCGACGCCGCCAATATCGATTTGCTCGATCGCTTCGGCAACCATCGTCTCTGGGCGCGCGACGGTGGACTGAAATGGATAGAGGTTGACCACGACCAGATCAAGCGGCGATAGATTCTGCGCGGTGAGTTCCGCCAGATCGTCCGGCGTGCGGCGCGCCAGGATGCCGGCGTGGATCGCCGGGTGCAGCGTCTTGACGCGCCCGCCGATCATTTCCGGGAAGCGGGTGACCGATTCGACGGTCCGCACCGCGAGACCGGCTTTCGTCAGCGCCGCTGCTGTCCCGCCGGAAGCGACCAGTTCGATGCCGCGCCGCGCGAGTGCGCGCGCGAAATCTTCCAGCCCGGCCTTGTCCGATACGGAGAGTAACCCGCGTTTCAGCACTGACTCCTCCCTTGCAGACTCGAGTGAATCACCCCACCGCCGGCTGGTCACGCGCCATGACGTAGCCGATCACGCACAGGATCAGCCCGCCCAGAAACATTATGACCCGCTGGAAAAAATCAATGCCCGACACCTGGAGCACGCCCACCAATGCGAGGACGGCAAGCACGATCAGAAAAAACCCAACCAGGAACAAGAGCAAGCCCATGAATTTTGTGACCATTGTGTCTCCTGTAGGGGCAGCCCTGTGTGGCTGCCCAGGGCGACCACATAGGGTCGCCCCTACGAATTCATCGCGCGCTTTATCGCGCCAATCGCCGCGTCCACCTCCGCGCGCGCGATGTCGTAATGCGTTACCGCGCGCATCCGTCGCTCGCCGGCGGGACCGATGAGGACGCCCGCGCGCGCGAGCCGCTCCGCCATCTCCGCCGCGTTCGGCGCATTTGGCGCGAGTTCGAAAAAGACGATGTTCGTCTTGACGCGCGCCGGGTCGAGTTCGATGCCGGGAATGTCGGCAATGCTCTCGGCGAGGCACCGCGCGTTCGCGTGATCGTCCGCTAATCGGTCGATCATCGTTTCCAGCGCGACGATGCCGGCGGCGGCAAGGACGCCGGCTTGCCGCATTCCGCCGCCGACCATCTTGCGCTGCCGCCGCGCCTCCGCGATGAAATCGCGCGGACCGCACAGGAGCGAGCCGACCGGCGCGCTCAGTCCTTTCGATAGGCAAAACGAAATCGTGTCCGTGTGTTGTGTCAGTTCCGTGACCGGCACGCCGAGCGCGATAGCGGCGTTGAAGATGCGCGCGCCGTCGGTATGAACTTTGACGCCGCGCGATTTCGCCAGATCGTACACCGCCGCGAGGTACGCCGGCGCGAGCGGCGAGCCGTAGCACGCGTTGTGCGT
>JBBIJS010000247.1:0-4543 GCA_037445855.1 Chloroflexota bacterium
TATTTTTCCGCCGCGCGAGTGAAAGCAAACTCGCCAGCCCTGCGCCGAGCAGCAGCAGCAGCGGCGGCGAAGCGATCATCAGATAGCGCGCGTTGAATTTCGGATTGCGCGAGAAAAGAAAGAGCAACAGCGCCAGCGGGACAATCAAATACAAAACTAGAAAGGTGATTGGGGGGTTGGGTGATTGGGGGGTTGGGGGGTTGGGTAGTTCGGTAGTTCGATTTTTTCTTCGCGTGACAATTGCCCAGACTAACAACCCAACCACCAAACAAACCAACCATCCAGCTGCAATCCACTGCGCCTGTGATTCCAAGACCGATTCGCCGGTCGTAAAGTTGATGAAGATGTGGCGGATCGCTTCGTCGAGCTTGAGTTCGCCGCGCCAGTAGCTGGCATCCTGCCCCAAGCGCGCGAGGACGAACGGCGTCCACGGCAGAAACGTGGCGACGATGGCGATGAAAGCAAGCGTGGCGCGTATGGCGTATGGCGTAAAATGTAAACGAAGGTCAGTGAACAGTAAACGGTAAGCGGCGAACAATAGTTGGAACGCGATAACGACGAAGGCGAAATAATGCGTGTAGACCGCGGCGATGTTGGCGAGCGCGAAGACGAGCCACCACCCCCACCCCAGCCCTCCCCCGTCTTCGACAGGGGAGGGCGCCGTCGCGCGCAGCAACGCGTAACTCGACAGTAGCAGCAGGAAAGTGATCAGCGTGTACATCCGCGCTTCTTGCGAGTACCACAGATACAAGGGCGCGAGTGTCGCCAGCAGCGCGGCGATGAGCGCGACGGTGCGATCGGCAAACAGCCGCCGCGCGGTGACGAACAGCAGCGGGACCAGCAATACGCCGAAGAAGAGCGAAAGGAAGCGCACCGCGAATTCGCGCTCGCTCGCCAAGACAATCCAGAAATGCAGAAGGTAGTAGTACAGCGGCGGCTGAATGTCGGCGGCGGTGCGCGCGGTAATGTCGGCGAGACCGAACTGCGCGAGGTAGACGCTGAACGCTTCGTCGTACCACAGACTTTGGAAATCGAGACGAAACACGCGTAGGGCGAACGCGGCGAGGATTAGGATGATGAGGGTGACTGACCAATTAACGCGGCGCAAAAGCAAACTCCGTGTCGAGACGAGATGACAATCATCTTAGCATAGGAAACGGCGAAGGGCAAATTGGTAGACACAGTACATCACATATTCGGTGAGGAGCCAGCGCTCTCTAGCGCGCCAGCGTCAAAAACAAGCATTTTCCGTGACGTAGACGGCGTTAGAGAACGCCTTCTCCTCAAATCTGTGATGTACTGAGACAGGTAGACCAGTAAACAGATTATCTCAACCGGCTTACTTGTTTACTGGTCTACTTGTGTACTGCTTTCCTTCCCTCACCATTTCGCCTGCCGTGACCCACCGCCCATCCGGCGAAATCGGAGCAGCGGTGTGCGGCGCGAGATAGAATTCCGCGCTGTCCCAGGTCGCGCCGAAGAAAACGCCGATGCCGATCTTGGCGCGCGGTCCCACGTCGATCGGCAGCGTGTCGGCAATCACGATTTCGTCGGGCTGCCAACGCGAGGTAGGATACCAAAAGGGGAGCGTCAAGTCCGGCAATTGCGCGTCCGCGCGCGGCGCGCCGTTCGCGTCCGGATAAAATGGGAATAGCGCATAGTTGTTATCGCCCATTCCCGGCAGCCGCGTCCAGTACGTCCGCAGATACACGCGCTGCCAATCGTCCTGGCGCACGTCGTAGCCGAGGAATCGAATCTTGTTATCGAAATCGATCGTGACCGGATTCTGGATTTTGGTGCACGAACACGTCAGCAGGAACGTATAAAATCCATCCGGCAATTCTTGCTGCGGGAGACCGCGCTGCAGCAGAATGTATCCGTTCACCGCGTCGCGGATGCCAAAGCCCTGCTTGAGCGCAGCGAGATAGTTGACCCGGAAATCCACCGGGTTCGTCGTGTTCGACTGCGATACGTCGAGCAGAATGTAATCTGCGTCAAGGATCGTCGGAAAGCGATACAACTTGAGGCGATGACTCAGGTGCGGAAAGAGTGTCGCGGTCGTCGATACCGGCGCAGCGGGCGGAATCTCATCGATAAACCGCGCGAGCAGTTGCTGATGCGGCGTCGTCTCGGGCCAGAAGAACTCGCCGCCGAAGGGCGTATAGCCCGCAATGCCTTGGTAAATGAGAGCACTGACAAACGCCGGCGCGACGGCGAACGCAAGCGAAGCGCGAATGGCGAACCGCGAACGGCGGCGCGCCAAGAAATCGCGCAATGCCGCCGCGCCGCCGATGGCTGCCAGCACAAAGTACGGCGCGACCGGCGCGGAATAGTGATACGTACCCGAGTACTGCGCGGGGTAGCTGCTGAGTAAATTCAGAACGAACAGCGGCGCGCCGACGAGCAGCGTCACGGGGTCGAACAGCGAGACGAATCCCGACGACGCAAGCATTTGGAGGATGTACGCGATCTTATCGGGGACGAAAATGCTGGCGAGGGCTGCTGGAATCGCCGCGAGCAACGCGACCGGGTCGCGGCTGAACCAGGGATAGCGCCCGCCGACGTAGACCGAGCGACCGCCGGGGCTAAAGTGCGGCACGATGACGAATACGGCGACGATGAACCAGGCGAATGAAACGACGGCGATGATCGCGGGGACAATTGAAACGTAAAACGTAAAACGTGAAAGGCGAATCGTAACGTGTCTGTCTGACGACGGAGTACTATTTACTGACGACTGGATTGCCGCCCACACCGCCAGCGCAAAGACCAGCAGCGCGATGTCTTCCTGCACCGCGAGCGCAATGAACGCGAAGAGTACGAAGCGTTTCCACGCGCGTTCTTGCGCATAATTGTACGCGAACAACAGCGGCGCAGGGGCAAACGTCACCGCGTGAAACTCGGCGAGGTTCGCGGCTTGCAGCGCCGGAAAGAGCAGGTATATCGCGGCGAACGCGATCGCTGCCCATTGATTTTTCAACCGCCGATGGGCGATCCAGAAAACCGGCAGCGCGCCGAGCGCGATCACCACGGATTGCAAGACGAAGAGCGATTCGATGCCGCGGTAGATCAAAAAGACCAGCGGGACGACGAAGAAAATCGGCTCGACGTGATCGGTGAGGCGCGGCGCGTTGTGTCCATCCGGACGCGTGTCTTGCAGCCAGTTGCCGTGCAGCGTATTCCACAGCGCCTGATCCATCTGCCCCATATCCGACGCGTAGGTGCGGAAGGTGTTCTGCCGTTGGATGGAGAGCGCGGAAAAGTACACGCTGTACGCCACGATCAGCGCGAGGACGATTCCAAGTCCATACCGTTTGTCCAGAAGCTGTTTCAATCTAGCGACCACGCATTTTCAACCGCACCGAGCGCACAAGACGCGCAGAATGCTATTTGTTTTTCCTGCGCGCGCTTTGCGGTTCACTGTTTTTCAGTTTATAATGCAACGCGATGCAATCCTTCTCGAGCGTACCCAAACGTCTCTGGCGCTGGCTCGCGCTGTTCTTCATTGCGCTCGTGCCGCGCTTGGTTCTGCTCCGCGTGTACGATATCGAATTGTCGCAGGACGGATTTGACGCGGTCAACACTCTGACGATTGTGCAGACGCAAGGCATTGGCGCGGTGCCGCGCGACCTGATGGACCGATTTATCCTGCATCCGCTCTACATGCTGCTGCTCGCCGCGCTGCGCTTCCTCACGCCCGCGTCCATCGATTTCTACTTTGCCGCGCGCCTGCTGTCCGCGCTGATCGCGTGCGTCGCGGTCATTCTGTTCTTTGCATTCACGCGGCGCGCGTATGGCGAGATTGCCGCGTGGGTGGCTGCGCTGTTCCTCGCCTTCGCCCCGTCGTTCCTGTGGGAAAGCGTCGCGATTCTCAGCTCGACGCTGTTCCTCGCGCTGTACATCGGTGTGTGGTTCGCGCTGCTGCGGTCGCGCTATCGCCTCGCCGCGTTCCTCGCATTTCTCGCCGCGCTCACGCGCTACGAAGGCGTCGTCTTGGTCGCGCTCATCTTTGCCGCGCTCTTCATACGCGATTTTCGCGCGCGTGCGCTCACTCCTCGCGACTCCGCCGCGCGCGGGCGAGGGACTGGAGGGGATTGGCTCGTCAGCATGGCGTTCGCGTTTGCGTTTCCGCTGACGCTCGCCGCCGCCGGCGCGCTGGCGACCGGCAACGCGCTGGAATTTCTCGGCGCGCAATCGATGGCGGCGGTCTGGCTGCGCTTTCTCGCGCCCGGCGATTTTGCGCGGCGCGGCGCGTTCTTCATCACGCAGTACCCCGCGCTCTTTCCGGCGCTCATCGTTTGGCTGGGCGGCGCCGGCGCAAGCGCCGCAGTCTTTTTGTCATTGCGAGCGAAGCGACCCCGGCGCCGCCCGCCAGGGCAGGTGGAAACCTCAAGGTCAACCGGCGAGATTCCTCGGTCGCTGCGCTCCCTCGAAATGACGCGCGCCACCGCGCTGCTGCTCGCCACGTCCGCGCTCTACCTCGTCTTCGACGAAGCGCTGGTGTGGCTCAATTATACAACACTCGAAGTGCGATTCCTAATGT
>JBBIJS010000248.1:0-4514 GCA_037445855.1 Chloroflexota bacterium
GCTTGACACTCTCCCGCCCCAATGCTAGAATCGCCGCGATGAAATACTTCGCGGCGATTTTTGTTTTGGTCGCGCTCGTCGCCTGCACGCCAACTTCCACCCCCACTCCCACACCCCCACATCCCACCTCCTGGCTCCCCTTCCAACGTGGACTGCCCACGCACGCCACCGTCCTCGCGCTCGCGGTCGATCCGCTCAATCCGGCGCGCATCATTGCCGGCTCGTACGATACGACCGGCGCGTACATCACCACCGACGCCGCGCGCTCGTGGCGCGTTTTCGACGCGGGATTAGATCGCACGCCGGTTCTCGCGCTCGCTTTTGTCGATAACACCCTTTTCGCCGGCGCCACCGCCGGACTCTACCGCCTCGTCGATCAAACCTGGACGCGCGTCGACGCCATTCCCGCGGTTGCCGTCTATTCGATCACGCGCGCTGCGCGCGGTACGCTCTACCTTTCAACCGACACGCGCGGCGTCTTCGCGAGCGCCGACGCGGGCGGCACCTGGACGCGCGTCCCCGGACTCGACGGTGAGATCGCACTGAGCGTCGCCGCGCTCGACGCGCAAACGCTCTTCGTCGGCACGAGCGGGCACGGCGCGTTCGTCACGCGCGATGCCGGCAAAACCTGGCGCGCGCTGTACGAATTCAGCGGCGCTTACGTCTCGCTCATCGCGGTCGATCCGCGCGACGGAAAGAGCGCCTATCTCCGCACGCGCGGCGGACTGTTCCGCTCGCGCGATGCCGGGGCAACCTGGCAAATGCTCGGGGGCGGCATTCAAACTGAGAGCGTCAACACGCTCTTGTTCGATTCACATTCACCGCGAATCTACGCGGCAACCAGCGGGCGCGGCGTTTTTGCCAGCGATGACGCTGGCGCAGCGTGGCAGAACCTGAACGCCGGCTTGCCGCCAGGCGTCGCCACGCTTTCGCTCGCGCAGATCGACGCGCAGACGCTCATCATCGGAACGCAGACCGGCGTCTACGTCACGCGCGACGCCGGGCAATCGTGGAGCGCGGCAAGCGCTGGGTTGGGCGCGCCGCAGGTTCACGCGCTCGCGCTCGATCAACCGTCCGGCGCGCTCCTCGTCGCGACCGAAGACGGTCTGTACCGCAACGATGCCAGCGGCGAATTCGCGCGCAGCGGCGGCGACGCAATGCGCCTGCCAGTCCTCTCTGTCGCGACCGCACCGAGCAATCCGAAAATAATTTACGCCGGCACATTCCACCGCGGCATCTTCGTCAGCAACGACGGCGGCGCGGCGTGGAAGCCGGTCGGCGATATTTTCAACGGTCGACTTTCTCCGACCGGTCTCGCAATCGATCCGCAGAATGCGCGGAATATTTTTGCGCGCGTTCTCTTCGAGCGCATCTACAAATCCGCAGACAGCGGCGACACGTGGCACGCGGTGTGGAGCGGAATGCCGGACACGGCAGAGGTCGAGACGATGAGCATCGCGCCGAGCGATCCGCGGCAGATGTTTGCCGGGACGAACGACGGGCTGTATAGTTCGAGCGACGCCGGCGAAGCGTGGACGCGGCGCGGGCTAGACGCGCGCACCGTGTTCGCCATCTGGATCGATCCACGCGACGCGCGCGCGGTGCTCGCCGGCGCAACTGATGGCTTGCACCGCAGCGACGATGCCGGCGCGACGTGGACGCCGCTCGCGCTCGCGCACATCAGCGTTACTGCGATCGCGCGCGACGCGGCGGGGAATTTCTACGCGGGGACGAAATACAACGGCGTGTGGGTCAGCCGCGATAACGCCAAAACTTTCGCGCGCTTTGGCTTGGACGGCGACAGCGTGATCGCGCTCGTCGTTGACGACGCGCGCGGCGCGGTCTACGCGGCGACGACGCGCGGCGTATTCAAGACACAGATCAAGTAACGAACCGCAGAGGAGCAGTGGTGCGGGGGAGCAGAGGAGAAAAGCCCTCACCCCTGCGCCTCTGCCCCCCTACTCCCCTGCAATGAAATGAAACCAAGAATAGTTCTAGTCACCAGCTTTGTGATCGCACTCGCGCTCGCCCTCGGGAGCGCACAAGGTCGCGCACTGCCGCTCGGCGTTCACACGCTGCGCGCCGACGATGCAGAGTTGCAGCAAATTCGCGATCTCGGCAGCCAGTCGGTGGTCCAAGTATTTTCGTGGAGCGAGATCGAGCCAACGCGCGGCGAGTTTCACTGGGAGTACACCGATTGGCTCGTGCGCGCGGCGGAGTATTACCATCTGCGCCTCGTCGCTCGCCTGGACCGAACGCCGCGCTGGGCGACCGGCGCGAACGACGCGCTCGACGCTCCGCCAGACCATCTGGACGATTACGGCGATTTCGTCGCGCAAGTCGCCGCGCGCTACCGCGGGCGCATCGCCGCCTACATCATCTGGAACGAGCCGAACCTTGCGCGCGAGTGGGGCAATCGTCCGCCCGATCCCGCCGCGTACATCGCGCTGCTGGAAACTGCCGCCGCGCGCATCCGCACCATCGATCCGAACGCGCGCATCGTGAGCGCCGGGCTGGCGCCAACAAACGAGAACTCGGCGACGGCGATGGACGACCGCGCGTTCCAGCGCGCGCTCTACGCTGCCGGCGCGCGCGGCGCGTTCGACATTCTTGCCGCGCACCCGTACGCGTTCACCAACCCGCCCGACGATCCGCGCGGCGCGCACGCTGGGCTGAACTTTCGCCGCGTTCAGGATTTGCGCGACGTGATGGTTGCCAACGGCGACGCGGCAAAGCCGATCTGGATCACCGAGTTCGGCTACACCACCGATACGCCGCCGGACACGGCGAATCTGCGCGTCAGCGAAGACGCCCAAGCGCGCTGGCTGCCGCAAGCGTACGCGCTTGCGCGCCGCGAAATGCCGTTTGTGGAAATGTTTACGGTGTGGAATCTTGCGCGGAACGACGCCTCCGCGCAAGCCGGTTACAGTCTCATGCGCGTGGACGGATCGCTCAAGCCGGCGTACGCGGCGGTGCGCGCGATGCAAAAAGAATCGCCCGCCGCGTCTCTCGCGGCGAGCGTCGCGTCAATCTTCGCCCAACCCGCGCCGCAAGCGACCTTCACCGTGCTCGCGCGCGACGCCTTCGTTCATCTCGGCGACAGCGAGTATTCCTCGCCCTGGGTGCCGCTTTATCAAACGAAAAATCCAAGCACGGTCTGGACCGGCGAATTCTATCTCAACGCATCCGATTTGCCGCCGGGCGGCGCGCCGTGGACGCTGACGATGGAGTTGATGCAGGTGAATGATTTCGACACGCGCGTGCTGATCAACGATCAGCCGGTGAATCCGCCGTACCTGCCGACTGAAGATTTCACCAGCATCTGGGTGACCGCGCAGTTTGCCGTTTCGCCGCAACTCCTACGCGTGGGTCATAACACCGTCACGCTGCGCGACGGCAAACTGTTTCCCGCGTTCCAGCAACTGGGTTACACGTGGGATGATTTCCAAGTGCGCGCTGTCGCGATCAGAAAACCCGAAGGGTTCTGAAGACCTCTCGGGTTTCTCTTGCACGCGTAGAGACGCCCCGGCGGGGCGTCTCTACATTTACGCAGGAACCTCATTCCACTCCGCAGCAAGTTTCTGGTACTTGCCGATCATCGCGTGATACCGTTCGTGGACGCCCGCGCCCATCTCTTCCGCCTCGATGCGCTCAAAGGCGTCGCACAGCTCGCCTTGTTCGTGCTCGGAGAGAATGTTATCCGCCATCGGGAAGAGCGCGCCGTTCTCTTTGTCGATGTGTTCGCGCAGCAACTTGACATAGGCGAGCGCGTTCGAAATGAGCGCGGGTTGGGCGGTCAGGTCGCCGGCGGCATACTGGTCTGCCGCGTCTTTCATCCCGCGAACGAGCGCGCGTCCCTGTTCGTGCTCGTCCAGCATCACGCCGACCGGACCGCCTTCATTCGGCATTCCGTGTTCGAGCAGCGCGGGGAAGAGCTGCTGCTCCTCTTTGCCGTGATGACACTTGTCGGCAAAGTTGCGGAAGAAATCCACCGCGTTGGTCAGCAAGTCGGGCGGAACGCTCTTGCCGTCGCGCAGGCGATATGCCGCCGCTTCCACCACCGCGAGCATCGCGAGGATGCCTTCGTGCTCGTCGCGTAGAACCTGGGTCGCCTTCATCATGCGCCTCCTGTGATCGAATCCAACTACTCACATTCTATCCGATGCAAGGCGCGGACAATGCGACAAACGTCTCACCACGCGGCGTTTCTAATGCGCGATTAACGCAGTTTCCATTTCGGCTTGAGACGATCGATCGTAATCAGCGCGCGCGGCGACGGCGGTAGACGCTGATAGCATACTCGCCGATAAGAGATTCCAGATTCGCACAGCATTGCCGGAATCGCTCGCCGCGGCAAGCGACTGATTGTCAGGCGAGAAAGCCAGTTCCGCGACGCTCACCCAGTTTTGGTTGAATGTGAAGCGACTCAGTAGCGTCATGTCTGGGACGCGCCAGAGCCAGATCGTTCCATTGCCCAAGCCGGTCGCCATCAACTTCCGATCGGACGAGAACGC
>JBBIJS010000249.1:0-4496 GCA_037445855.1 Chloroflexota bacterium
CGTTCGACCGTCGGAACGACCCATCGCCAAATCACAAGCGCGGCAGAGAGGCGCAGCGCAGCGCCCAGGAACAGCATCGGCTGGATGCCATAAATCTCGGTAAACGATGTCGAAAGGATCGGACTGGCAAACGCCGCGACGTTGACGAGCGTGTTGTACGCGCCAATGTAGCTTGATCGATTCAATTCCGGGCAAACTTCCAAAAGACCATTGAAGAACGATAACGCCTGCCCCGAGCTAACCACGCCGCCCCAGAACGATACGACCACCGCCCATTCAACCGAGGGCGCAAGCGCGAGAAAAAATGGATAACCCGCCATGCCGGCGGTCGTCAGAATCATCGCAAGGCGATTACCCCGCCGCGCGGTCAAGCGTCCCCACAGTGGATAGAAAAGAATCGTCGTCGCGCTGCCGACCATGTTGATGACACCGACCCAGCCATCGCTTGCGTTCAAGTTGCGCACCCAGTAGATCGAGTACAGCGGCGCGGTGAAAAACATGCCCCATTGAAACAGGAACGACGTCAGCGCGAAACGCGTGTAGCCGTCGCTCGAGCGCAGCATATCGATAAATGCGCGAATGCCGCGCGGCGGTTCACTGCGATGCGCGGAGGCATCGACACGCGTCACCTGTGGGAGGCGAATGCGGCTGAGATAGTACAGACTGAACATCGATGCGGCAAACGCAAACGCGAAGAGAATCTGATAGTTGATGGGAAACAAAACATAGTCGAGGAACTTGCCGCCCACCAACGCGATGAGCGTGCTGGTGATGCCGATCCACACGCTGCGGATGCTGACCACGCGCGCGCGGTTCTCCGGCTTGACTGCTTGACCGAACATCGTCGTGAAGGCAACATTCGCTACCGCCGCGGGAATCGAGAGCAGCGCAACCATCGCCACTACGCCATCGGCGGTGTGAGTCGCAAGCAAGAACGGCAGCAACGCGATCGCCAAGTAGCCCACTCGATTCAGCAAGCCGGAAATAAGGAGAACCGAGAGTGGCTTGCCCTCGCGCTCGACCAGGCGGCTGCCGGGAATCGAAAAGAAAATCGCGACGAGCGCCGGCAGCGCGGTTAGCAATCCGACGTGCGTATCGCTCCCGCCCAAGCGAATAACAAATACCGAGAGGAACGATTGAACGATCCCGCTCAGCACGCCGAACCAGGCAATGTCGCCATAGAGATTCCAAGCGTTCCGGGATTCTTCCGTTCGCGGCGGCCGAAGCGCGGTAAAAACGCGTTCTTTCACTTGGGTTCTCAGAGCGGTCACTGGATTTCCCATCCGTCCACAAAGTTAGAGGCACAGCTCGCTGTGCCCCCTACGTATTGGCTATGTTATCCGCTTTCAGCGCCGCCAGCAGACTATCGTAGGTCTGCGGCAGCAGCTCAGGAATCACGCGCGTCTCCGCCAGCACCGGCATGAAATTCGTATCACCATTCCAGCGCGGCACGATGTGAAAATGCACGTGGTCCTCCACGCCCGCGCCCGCCACGCGTCCCAGGTTCGCGCCGACATTGAACCCTTGCGGATTCATCGCGCCGCGCAGCGCGCGGATCGCTTGCCCAACGAGCAGCATCATCTCCTTCAGCGTCTCGCCGTCCAGCGACTCTAACTCGCCGCAATGTTGATTCGGCGCAACCATCAAGTGACCGTTGGTGTACGGATAGAGATTTAGCACGATAAATGCGCGCGCGCCGCGCCGCAACAATAGATTGTCGCGATCTTTCGCCGGCGGGTCGCGCAGCTTGTCGCAGAAAATGCAACCGCCCGTCACCGCGCCCTTCGGCGCTTTTAGATATGCCATTCGCCACGGAGTCCAAAGACGTTTCATGAGTTTGTCCGCGTAGGGGTGAGGCATTCGCCAAAGAATAATTTCGATTCAATCGAGTCTGGAATGAGCCGACCAAGACTTTGTGACAGTGTGACTTGGCGAATGCCTCACCCCTACTTGCGAACTCCCTTTTCATACACTTCCGGATTCACACACGTCGGCAGTTTGTCGCCGCGCACGCCGGCGATCAGATTCGCCGCCGCCATCTGCGCCATCTTCGCGCGCGTCGCGACCGAGGCGCTCGCAATGTGCGGCACGATCAAGCAGTTCGGCAGCGTCAGCAGCGGACTGTCCAGTGGGATCGGCTCCGGCTCGGTCACGTCGAGCGCCGCGCCGCCGATCGTGCCGGCTTTGAGCGCGTCGTACAGCGCCTGTGGATCGATGATGGGACCGCGCGCGGTGTTGATGACCACCGCCGTCTTTTTCATCTTGGCGAACGCCGCCGCGTTCAGCATGTGCCGGGTCGATTCGTTCAAGTCGGTGTGCAGTGTCACGAAATCCGCCTCGTGCAGCAGCGTGTCCATTTCGGCATACGTCACGCCCATCGATTTTTCTAAATCCGCGCGGCGATTCACGTCATAGTACAGCACGCGCATTCCAAACCCGCTGGCGCGTTTCGCCATGCCCTGTCCGATGCGACCAAAGCCGACGACCCCGAGCGTCGCGCCGTGAATGTCCTGCCCGGTCAGCAGCATCGGTCCCCACGTTTTCCATTTGCCGGCGCGCACGTAATCGATTGATTCCTGGATGCGCCGCGCGGACGCCGCCATCAGCGTGAAGGCGAGGTCGGCAGTCGTGTCGGTCAAGACGCCCGGCGTATTGCCGATTGGAATGCCGCGCGCAGTCGCCGCCGGAATGTCGATGTTGTCGTATCCAACCGCGTAGTTGGAGACGACCTTGAGGCGTGGGTTCAAGTCCATCAGTTCCGCGTCCACCTTGTCGGTCAAGAGCGAGACCAGCCCATCGATCGCGCGGACTTGGTTCAGCAGCACGTCGCGCGGCGGCGGCAGTTCGTCTTCCCAGACTTGCATCTCCACGACTTCGCGGAGCATCGCCAACCCTTCAGCCGGGATGAGCCGCGTCACAAAAATCTTCGGCTTCGCCATCAAAACCTCCTGAAAATGATTACGCGCCGAGTGTAGCACCAAAGGCAGAGCGAGTCAAGATGTTCTTGAATTGCAGCGCGAGCGATGATATAATGGCAAATGGTAAATGACAAATGACGAATGACAAATGACAAATGACAAATGACAAATGGCAAATTGTGGCGGACGAACCTCTTTCGACGCAAGCCATCACGCGCGGGATAAGAACGCTCGTACTGGGTCAGCGCGTCGTGTACCACGCGCGCGTCGCGTCGACGAATGACATCGCCCGGCAGCTCGCGGACACGGGCGAGCGGGAGGGCACACTAGTCATCGCGGAGGAGCAGACGGCAGGACGCGGACGCCTGGGACGCGCGTGGGTCGCGCCGCCGCGCTCGTCGATTTTGATGTCGCTCATCCTGCGTCCGCGCACGCTCGCGCCGCATCAAATCGCACGCGTGACGATGGCAGCCGCGCTGGGCGCGTGCGACGGGATTCGCGCGGCGACCGGGCTGGAGGCGCGGATCAAGTGGCCCAACGACATCGTACTGGACCGCCGAAAATGCGGCGGCATTCTGGCAGAAACGGGGATGGTGGGCAACGGCGTGGAATACGTGATTGTCGGTATGGGACTGAACGTGAATTTTGCGGCGGCGTCCGTCGAAGGAATACCGCGCGACGCGACGACCCTCGCGGATGAACTTGGCGCGCCGACGCCGCTCGCGCCGCTCGCGCGAGCCCTTGTGCAGCACATCGAGCATTATTATCTGCGCTTGGAGAAAGGCGAAAATCTGCGCGACGAATGGGCAGCGCGGCTTGTTACGCTCCATCAGCCAGTGCGCGCCCAAACCACGTGGGGCATCGAGGAAGGCACTGCGGAGAACGTAGACGACGTCGGCGCGCTGCTGATGCGGCGCGCCGACGGATCGCTGGCGCGATTGATCGAAGGGGACGTTACGCTTTCACCGCGCTAACCAACAAGGAGATCACCGTGGAACAAGGTCCGATGGGTTTGACTTTTCGCCACTGGTTCTTTATTTCGCTGCTCGTGCTCGTCAATATCATCATCTTCGGCTGCGTGCTGCTGGCGGTGTTTGGAAAGGTGTATCTTGGATAGGTAGACAAGGATACGGGTATACAAGTAAACAGGGAACAAATCCCTTTGTCTACCTGTCTACTTGTTTTCTTGTCTACCTGTTTACTTTTCTACGGTTGCAACACCAGCGTTCCCTCTTTCACCTTGTCGAGCGCGGCACGGTCAAAGTACATCGGCGCGTACTGCACGTCCCGCCACAGCAAGATCATATCGCTGTAATGTTTGTTCAGTGGCTGCCCCGATTGCCCCGTGGTGTTGATCTGGAGCGAGTTCGAGAGATTGGATAGATCGATGATCTGGCGCATCGACGAGATCGTACTTGCCGCGTAGGGATCGGTTCCATCGAACGAGGTCGCGAACACCGTGAACACGCCGCCCGGCGCGGCGACCGGTCCGGCGTTGAACAAGAGATTGAGCGGCTGCACGCTCCCCAACGGATGCTCGAACGTCGCCGTATGCAGGCGACCCCAGTGCCAATCCCC
>JBBIJS010000250.1:0-4479 GCA_037445855.1 Chloroflexota bacterium
TCATTAGACTTTATCGGAAATAAGCCAGCAGGAGAATTAGGACACTGACGAACACTGAAAAACACTGATGTTTTATGGCTTTGTCCGCGTTCGTCTGCGTTAGTCAGCGTCCGATTCTTATTACCGATAGAGTCTATTATATAGACGCTCGGTTGCGTCGCCAAGTTCCGATGGGGTCTTTGAAAAATCAATGCGCCCAGAATTTCTCCCGGGCGCATTCTCGCTAGTTGATGATCTTGTGAATCAGCGGCGGCAGAACGGGCGCGGTCTCGCTGAACTCGTACGCCGCGAGCAGGCGCGCCCTTGCCGCGTCGAATTTGGCGCGGTCGTTCGCGTGCAGCGTCAGCAGCGGCTCGCCGCGCGCGACGCGCTCGCCGATCTTGCGCTGGAACACGATCCCTACCGCGTGATCGATCGGATCGCCTTTCTTCGCGCGCCCGCCGCCTAGATCGACCGAGGTCAAGCCGACTTGCTCCGCGTCGATCCCGGCGATGAACGCGTCGCGTGGCGCGGCGACGTCTTCGACAATGAGCGCGTGCGCCAGAACGGAATAATCCTCCACCACGCGCCGCGCGCCGCCCTGCGCCTCGATCCAATCGCCGAACTTGCGGAGCGCGCGGCCGTCGGCGAGCGCGGCGTGCAGCTTGCCGCGCGCGTCGCGCTCGTCCGTCGCCGCGTCGGCAAGCCGCAGCATCTGGGCGCACACCTCCAGGCAGTGCTCGATAAAATCCGCCGGACCATTTCCCTTGAGCGTCTCGATCGCTTCGATCGCTTCCAGCGCGTTGCCGACGGAGTTGCCGAGCGGCTGATTCATGTCGCTGATCACCGCGGCAACCGCGCGCCCTACGCCGTGTCCGATCTTGACCATCATTTCCGCGAGCGCGGTCGCGTCCGCTTCGGTCTTCATGAACGCGCCGCGTCCAACTTTCACGTCGAGGACGATAATTTGAGCGCCCGCGGCGATCTTTTTGCACATGATCGAGCTGGCGATGAGCGGCAAACACGCGACGGTACCGGTCACATCGCGCAGCGCGTACAGTTTGCCATCGGCAGGCGCAAGTTCTTGCGATTGCCCGCTGACGACGATGCCGATCTTTTTCAACTGCGCCAGAAACTCTGCCGGGTTCAGGTCGGAGCGAAAGCCGGGGATCGACTCCAGCTTGTCGAGGGTGCCGCCCGAAAAGCCCAAGCCGCGCCCTGACATTTTGCCGACGGGCAAGCCGAGCGAGGCGATGAGCGGTGCGACGACGAGCGTGGTCTTGTCGCCGACGCCGCCGCTGGAATGTTTGTCCAGCACGCGCGGCGCGACGGAAGACAAGTCGAGCAGCTTGCCGGAGTGCGCCATTGACAGCGTCAGCGCGGTCGTCTCTGTTTCGTCCATGCCGCGCAGGTAGACCGCCATCGCCCACGCCGCGACTTGATAGTCCGGAATCTCGCCGCGCGTAAATCCCTGCACGAAAAAATCGATCTCCTCTCGCGTTAACGCGAGTCCATCCCGCTTCTTGGCAATGATGTCCACTGCGCGCATGAAAACCCCAGTGTCCAGTCAGCAGTGAACAGTGAATAGTGAGTAGTGGGTGGTAAGCGGTAAGCGGTAGTCTGCATACTGCATACTGATTACTGTTCACTGGACTCTTAGAGCGCCTAACAAAATGACATTGTAGGGGCGATGCCTGCGTGCTCGCCCAGGCAACCACGCAGGGTTGCCCCTACCGATGATTCATTTTGTTAGGCATTCTTAGTACGCTCCGCGTGCCAACAACACCACCGGCACCGTCTTGAGAATGATCCACAAGTCCAGCCAGGGTGTCCAGTTCTCGATATAGTAGATGTCGAGCATCACTTGTTCGTCGAACGTCAACTCGCTGCGACCGCTGACCTGGGACAGCCCGGTCAGCCCCGGCGAAACCTCCATTCGCCGCTTGTGCCACTCCTGATACTGCTCGACCTCCGCGGGCATCGGCGGACGCGGTCCCACGATGCTCATCTCACCGCGGATGACGTTGAAGAGCTGCGGCAATTCGTCCAGACTCGTCCGCCGGATAAAGCGACCGAGCCGCGTGCGGCGCGGGTCGTTGCGGATCTTGAAGAGCGGTCCCGTCGCTTCGTTCAAGCCGTTGAGCCGGGCTTGTTCTTCCTCCGCGCCCACGCGCATCGAACGGAACTTGCGCGCGACGAACGCGCGGCCGCCGCGCCCGATGCGCGTTTGCGAGAAGATGATCGGACCAGGCGAATCGAGCCGAATCAGAATTGCGGTGACTGCCATGACCGGCGCGGCGAGGAGGAGCAGCAGCGCGCCGACCACGAGGTCGATCGCGCGCTTGAGGGCGGAGTTCAGCAGCCCCATCCGCGTTTCGCGCACGCCGATGAGCGGTACGCCGCCCACATCGTCAAACGTGACGCGGCTCAACGAAAGTTGGAAGAGATCGGGCACGACTTTGGCGGAGACGCCGGAACGCTGGCACAGTTCGATGATCGCGATGATCTTTTCGCGCGCCGTCCACGGCAGCGTGACGATCACTTCGTCGATCAGCATTTCGCGCAGGAGCTTGGGCAGTTGGTCCGTCGCCCCGAGCGCCTTAAATCGGCCGATATCGGTGCTGCCGCGTTCTGGATCGTCGTCCACAAAGCCCATCACATCGTAGGCGAGGTCGGGCTGGGCGACGATGTTGCGCATCAGCGCGCGCCCCAATTCGCCGGCGCCGATGATCAACACGCGGTCGACGCCCGCGCCGCGTTTCCGAAAATAGCCATACGCGATCCGCTGCGCCGCGCGCGCGGCGGCGAGGAAGCACACCATCAGAACCGCGGCGTAGACGTAGACCGCGCGTGAAAAAACCAGCGGGCGGACGAAGAACGTGAATGCCATGATCAGCAGAATCGCCGTCGTGGCGCTGTTGACGATGGTGTAAATCTCATCGAGGTACGACCGCCCGCGCGCGACCGTGTATAGCCCTTCAAAGCGCAGAATCGCAAGTGTCAGCGCGGTGAGAATGAGCGCGAGCGGAAGATACGCGCTGAAGGGATAATAAAAGAAACCCTCGCCCAGCGGCAGATCGGCTTGCAGTTCGTAGCGGACGTACCACGCGAGGAAGACGGCGGCGAGGACGAGCGCGGCGTCGACGACGATGCGCGCGATGACCCACCGGCGGCTACGGCGAAGCATGGCGCGCTCCTCGTTCAACTTGCCGGGCGGTTGATTCCGCGATCACTGTGCGATACACTGCGGTCGTTTCACGGGCGGTGCGCGCCCAGGAAAATTTGGCGGCTTGCGTCAGCCCGCGCGCGCTCAATTCCGCGCGGAGGTTCGCGTCCGTCGCCGCGCGGACGAGCGCATCCGTGAGCGCGTTCTCGTCGTCGGGCGCGATTTGCAGCGCGGCATCGCCGACCACTTCCGGCAGCGACGCGGCGTTGGACGTGACGACCGGCGTGCCGCACGCCATCGCCTCGAGCGGCGGCAAGCCAAAGCCCTCGTAAAGCGACGGGTAGGCGAATACGTCCGCGGCGCGGTACCACAGCGGCAGTTCCGCCGGCGGCACATAGCCCGCGAAGATCACGTCGTCCTGCATATTTTCCTGCTCGATCACCGTATCGACCTCCGTGTATTTCCAGCCGCGCGCGCCGATCAGCACCAGGCGATGCGGCAGGTGGGCGGCGCGCTGGGCGCGGGCGAAAGCGCGGAGCAGCCGCGCGATGTTCTTGCGCGGTTCAAGCGTGCCCACGTGAAGGATGAATTTCTCCGGCAGGCGGCGCTGCGCGCGGAATGCCATGCCCTCCGCCGCGTCCGTTGCCGGCGCGAAGGTAGGATCGCAGCCGCAGTAAATCGCTTGGACGCGCCGCGGGTCTGCGCCGAACATTGAAATCAGATCACGTCGCGTGCTTTCGGAGATCGCAATGACGCGCTGCGCGCGGCGGAGCGAATTCCGAACCGCCCAGGTGAGATAAATGCGATTCGCGGCATTGAACGATTGGGGATAACGCGCGAAGCTCAGATCGAACACGGTGACGATCCACGGAATGGTGATGGCGAGCGGACCGGCGAACGCCAGCGCGTGCAGCAGGTCGATGCGCTCGCGGCGCAGCGCGAACGGCTGAACGAATTGCTCCCACGCGATGCGGACGAGCGGGTTGCGCGTCGGCAGGCGTGAAGGACGCAGCGCCAGAGGGTCGAAATGTCCGCGTGCCTGACGGTCGCTCAGAAAAACAGTGTAATCGAAATCGGACGCCGCCGGGAGATTTTGCAGCAGGTGGTAAATGTACCAATTGATGCCCGCGCTGCGGTAGTTGCCGGCGAGATTTAGAAGGTGCGCGTTCAAGCCGATGCGATATGTCACGGCGGTTATTATACCACAATGGAAAGGGTAAACAAGTAAACAGGTGGGCAAGTAGACAAGTAAACAGGTAGACAAGTAAACAGGTAAACAAGAAGGCGTTCTCCACTTGCCCTGGCGGGAACGTGGCTGTGGCGTGACTGTGGCG
>JBBIJS010000251.1:0-4455 GCA_037445855.1 Chloroflexota bacterium
TTTTACACCTTCACCAACTTGCCTTTGGTATCGTAGAAACTCGCACTCCCGCCGATGGGATCGGTGAGACAAGTCGTCTTGGTTCCTTCGTCAAGCAGAAGCACAGGATTGGAACACAAGCCCGCACTGCGCCGCGCATCGCCCTTGATCGTTTGTCCATCCACGATCACATCGCGCGCGCCATACGCCCAGTGTCCGTACGACCACGAGACCATCACGACGCCAGGGCGGACGCCTTGCGTGAATTTCACTTTGCCCTGCACGGGTTCGCGTTGCCCGTTGCCGAGATCGAGCATTCCATCGGGATTGGTGCGCGACGTGAGTTTCACCGTGTCGCCTTCGCGCACGCCGATTGCGGCGGCATCGCGCGGATTCATCATCACATAGTTCATCGGCACCACGCCCATCCCGCCTTGCGTCCAGTAATTACTGATCGTGCGCGACTGTCCGCCCGTCACTTCTTTGTAGGTGATGATGTTGAACGGCATATCTTTGTCGTCCACGATTTTGCCCGTGCTGTTTTGGATCGGCTCATAGTGCGCGACGCCGACGAACGGTTTGCCTGTGATGCTGTCTTTGCCCGTCGCCACTGGCTCGACAAAGAGATTCAGTTGACGCGCGTACGGATGCCCGACGAAATCGCCCGCGTACCCTTTGGCGAATGCCTCGAATCGTCCGCCGCGATTCAGGACGTAGACCGTCTTGCGCCACATCGCATCGCCAACCGCCGCTTGCCACTTGGCTTCGTCGAACACGGCTTTCGGCAGATGCGCGCGCGCTTTGCGGAAGATCGCAATTTCGGAATCGTCCGCATCAGGCACGACATCCGAACCGTCCGCCGCATCGCCAAACGCGATGTTGGCAACGCCGCGCAGATAGTAATCTTCGGGACGATTGAAATCGCCGTGTTTGTCGAATCCGCCCTTGCCGATCCCAGGCAGACCCAGTTGCTTGGCGATAGCGATCATCATCGCTTCCATTGAGATCGGCATTGCTTCACCGTCTACCGTGACGATGTCAGGCACGGGCGCGGCGATGGGTTGACGCACGCGAATGTTCTTGGTCACTTCGGGCGGCGGCGAACCCAGGAACGCCCAACGTTCGACGTAGGTGATGTCGGGGAAGAGATAGTCGGCGTACATCGAACTTTCCGCGATCACGATGTCGTCGGCGATGTAGAGCGGAATCTTGTTGGTGTCCGCAAGCATTTTGATTTGCTCTGCGCCTGCGGGCGCGGCGAGCGCGGGCGTGCCTTTGTGCAACCACAAGATTTTCACGGGGTAGGGATATTGCGCGTACGCCGCAGGAATCACTTCTTGATAGACGTTCGAGGTGTACGGATAGAACGGTCGCGGCGCAGGATAGTCTTTGAACAAGGTCGTCTTTTCGTACGCAACGCCCTCGCGCGTGACCTTGATGCCGAACGCGCCAAGCTTGCCAGGGTGGTCGGCGGCGAGATCGAACGGTTTGCCGCCGCCGTTGATCGCGTTCCACGCGCCGCCGCCCGCACTCAACCCGCCTTTCCAATCTACGTTGCCGATGAGCAGATTGAGCGCGACGAGCGCTTGCGCGGTGTAATAACCGTTGGTGTGTTGCACCGCGCCGCGATAAAATTCCACACCCGCTTTTTTGCCGTGCGACGTAAATTCGCTCGCGAGGTTGGCGATGGTCGTGGCATCCACGCCCGCCATTTGCGCCCACTCGTCAAGCGATTTTGCCGACACTTCGTCGAGCAAAACTTGCAAGCCACTCTTGACCGCGATGCCTTGCAACGTCGTGTTGACGAACAGATCGCCGACGATCGTGTTCTTGTCGTCCGTCGGATTCACCAGCGTGGGTGCGCCATTCACGAGCGCGACGAACGGATCGAACGCGAACGATGTGCCGTCGGGCGCGACGAACGTGGTCGTCGTTTTGCCCGCCGCATCGGTCACGTCTTTCTTTTCGACGAGTTTCAAATCACTGCCACGCACGAGCGCGCCCGCGTGACCCTGGGAATCGATCTTGGCAAGCCAGGTGGCGTTCGTCCAGTTCTTTTCCTTGATGGCAAGCGCGGCGGCTTTGTTCGCGCTCGACAAGAATTTCGCATCGTAGCGTTTGTTGTCGAGAATCCAGCGCAACAGACCGAGCGCCAGCGGCAAGTCGCCTGTGGGCAAGACGGGAATCCACCAGCCCTTGGCGGCAGTCTTGGAGAGACGTGGATCGACGACCGCGAATTTGAAATTGCGTTCGGCGATAGATTTGGTGATGGCTTCGGTCATCGTCGTCGGACCAAAGTTGGCTTCAAAGGGACTGGTGCCCCAATAGATGACAAACTCGGAGTTGAGCGTGTCGGGTTTCATATGATTGGGACCCGTCGCCCACGCCGTGCCCGTGAACTGCGCCGTCGCGTAGGTGTACGCGATGTGATGCGACTGCTCGCAGATGGTCGTGTGGTCGTACCAGTTGATCGAGCCGAAGGTGTTGAGCGTAAAGCGTTGCGCGTAATTGTTGCGCCCTGGCTCGATGCGCCCCGCCTGAAAGACGAATTGATTGTTCTTGACGCCGAGATCGGGATGATCGGGATCGATGAGGAGCGGGAGTTCGCTCGCGTGCTTGGATTTGAAATCGTCCAGCGTCATTTTTTTCGCGGCGACGGCGGCGGCATCGGTGGCGAGACCCGCAATCACTTTGGCATCTTTGGTCGCCAGCACATCCTTGAAACCTGGGACGACGCGATCCTCGCCCAGGTCGGCAAAGAGTTTGCCGCCGTTGACGATTTCGTTGATCGCTTGATCGAACGGAATCGCTTTCCATTTGTTCGAGCCGCGCGGACCAGCGCGCTTCAACACCTTGACGATGCGGTACGGATCGTACTGCGTTTGAACCGTCGCTTGACCTTTGGGGCAGAGTTTGCCGTCGATCAATGCGGCGTCGCCAAGCGAGGTCTTGTAGTCGATGTGCGGCAACATATTGTTCGGGCTGTAAGGATTGCCGTCCACCTTGACCAGCACGCCGTTCTGAATCTTGCCCTTGATCGTGCATTGCGTATTGCATTGCAAGCACACACCATAGATCACGCTCTCGGGCGACGCGAGCGGATATTTGACGGCGCTCGCCGCATCCGCCGCAGGCGCGCCATTCAACACCCATTCGATCTGGCTGGCAAAGAGCGCGGTGCCGCCGAGGAACGCCGAGGTTTTCAAGAAATCGCGGCGGGTCAGTTTCATTGATGGGGAATGATTGTCATTCATAGTCATATCTCCTATTCGCCTGTAGCGCCTGCGCTTGCCGCCTCGCGCGTCACAATCGGCAGAACGCGATAGCCGATCAGGAACGCGAGCAAGCCCGCCGAGACGATCCAAATTTGCGTCAGCCATTCCGTCAGCGTGGGGAAATAGTCGAAGGTCAACCCAGGTCCCGTGAACGCGTTGGCGAGACCTTGCAGTTCGGGCACCGCCAAACCTGGGATGACGATGTTGAGGCGCACGCTCATAAACGTGAACGCGATGAGCAAGCCCGCGATGCCCACCCACATCGGCGATTTGCCGCGCCAGATCAAAATCAACGCGGGAATCACCACGCCCAGCGCGACGTGCACGCCCCAGAACACCCAGGCAAACGGTCCGAACAAGACGAGTCGCATACTCGCGACGTCGGCGGGCACGGCGGAGTACAAACCAATCGAATATTCCGCCCACTCGAGCAATACGTCGAGCAAGAGCAAGCCCAGCACGATTTGTCCGAGGAAAACCACCGTGTTGCGATGTTCTTCGCTGCCTTGATTTGGTCCAAAGACCAGGACGACGAACGTGAGCAATGCGCCGCCGCTCAACAGCGCGCCGACGAGGAACATAATCGGCGTGAGCGCGGTGTTCCAGTACGGGCGCGCGCCGACCACGCCGAACAATGCGCCGACGCCGCCGTGAAATGCAATGGCGAGCGGAATGCCGAGCGAACCCAGGACGCGCAAAACACTTTTATCGCGCGCGCGTGCCTTGTCAGACGCATCCGTTTGTCCGAACGTCAAGAATTTCGCTAACGATCCTGCGAAACCTTTGCGCGTACTCCACGCGACAAAATCGGCGCGGAGCGCAAACCACAATTCGATGAGAAGCAAAACAAAGTAGGCGGTGTAGAGCCAAATCATCCAGCCCATCATCGAGCCAAAGTTGGTGCGGAGCGCTAATTCCAGCGCGCGCTCGGGATGACCCAGGTCGAGAAAGACGCTGAACATCGCCACGCCGAGCGAAATGATCGCGGTGAAGAGCGCGAGCTTGCCGATCTTTTCGAGTTTCTTCACCCCGAACGCATAGACCAGCGCGGAGATTAGAAACGCGCCCGCCGAGACGCCGACGAGATAAATATACGCGCCGATCCACAAGCCCCACGGAATGTAACTGCCGTAACTGACATCGAGGTGCCCGTTCGCGAGGCGGTCATACAAGCCATACGCGCCGACGACGAAGCCGACGA
>JBBIJS010000252.1:0-4442 GCA_037445855.1 Chloroflexota bacterium
TCGCGGCGAATCCCGATGTGATCATTCTGAGCGATGCCGCGTACGGTACGACGGTTGAATCCGTCAAGGCGCGCAAGGGCTGGTCGGTCATCAGCGCGGTCAAGCACAATCTGGTTTTCCCGATCGACGATAATCTCGTCAGCCGTCCCGGTCCGCGAATTGTCGACGGATTGGAAGCTGCCGCGAAACTGATTCACCCGGAAGCGTTCAAATAAATCCGTAGGAGCGAGGCATTCGCCAAGACACGCTTGAATTGTGAGCTTGGTCGGCTGATACCAATCTTGCCGTCAGGAAAGCCGGGCTGAGCGAATGCCTCGCCCCTACCAAACTGAAATGCGCCGTAAACCGTTTCTCGCGATCACGTTCTTGATCGTCGCGCTGACGCTCGCGATGCTGCTCGCCGCGTCGCTCGGCACCGTTTCGATTCCCGCGCTTGACATCGCGGCAATCGCGCTTCAGCGCGTGTTTAGGATTTCTATCGGCGTACACTGGGACGCCACGCAGGAAGCCATCATCTGGCAGCTGCGCCTGCCACGCGTGCTCGGCGCGGCGATGGTGGGCGCGGCGCTGGCAACCGCCGGCGTGCTGTTCCAGGGTTTGCTTCGCAATCCGATGGCAGACCCGTACTTGTTGGGCACCTCCGGCGGCGCGGCGCTCGCCGCGACGGTCGCGCTGCTCGTCCCGTTTTCGTTTGGGCTATTGGGATTTACGCTGGTGCCGGTCGCCGCGTTTCTTGGCGCGCTGCTCGCGGTTTTGCTGGTGTACAACATTGCGCGGATCGGCGCGCGCACGCCGATCACGACGCTGCTGCTCGCGGGATTCGCCGCCAGTTCGATGATGGCGTCCGTGATGTCATTCTTGATGCTGATGAATCAGAACGCGCTGCAACGCGTCGTGCTGTGGACGATGGGCGGCATCAGCGCGAGTGGCTGGGACGCGCTTCGGGTCGTCGCGCCGCTGATTCTGATTGGCGCGGCGGCGGCTTATGCGCTGGCGAATGACCTCAACGCGTTTCTGTTGGGCGAAGAGCAAGCCGCCGCGCTCGGCGTAGCGGTCGAGCGGCAAAAATTTCTGGTGCTGGCGATTGGCGCGTTGCTCACCGGCGCGGCGGTGGCGATCAGCGGCTTGGTCGGCTTCGTCGGGTTGATCGTGCCGCACGTCGTTCGCCTGGTCGTGGGTCCCGATCATCGACTGCTGCTGCCGGCATCGTTCCTGAGCGGCGCGATTTTTCTGGTGCTGGCGGATCTGATCGCGCGGCTTGTCCTCGCGCCGTCCGAGGTGCCGCTGGGCGTCGTGACCGCGCTGATCGGCGCGCCGTTCTTCATTTATCTGTTGCGAAAATCAAAACGGGAATATACATTCTGACGCAAGGAGCGCGATGAGACAGCCAGTTGTTTTCTCGTGGAGCGGCGGCAAAGATTCCGCGATGGCGCTTTACGAAATCAGCAAGACCGGAGATTATGAAATTGTGGCGCTGCTCACCACGGTGACCGAGGATTACGATCGGATCAGTATGCACGGAGTGCGCCGCGTTCTCTTGGAACAGCAGGCGGAAGCGCTTGGACTGCCGCTTGAAAAAATTCTCATCTCGAAGAACGCGACCAACGTGGAATACGAAAGCAAGCTGCGCGCGGCGCTGGAAAAGCACAAGGCGCGCGGCGTCGATGCGGTCGTCTTCGGCGATATTTTTCTGGAGGACTTGAAGAAATATCGTCAAGCCAATTTGGCGCTGCTTGGCATGAGCGGCATTTTCCCGATCTGGAAACGCGACTCGAAGGAACTGGCGCACGCATTTATTCAAATAGGTTTCCAAGCGATCACAACGTGTGTCGATGGTCAAATGCTTGACCCAAAGTTCGTCGGGCGTTTCTTCGACGATCCATTCATCGCGGAATTACCCGCCAACGTTGACCCTTGCGGCGAGAACGGGGAATTTCATTCCTTCGCGTTCAATGGCCCGATCTATAGTCGCGCAATCGCTTTCGACAAAGGCGAGGTTGTTCTGCGCGACCAGCGCTATTACTATTGCGATCTAGCGCCGCGATAGATTCTGGATGGACGGAATGTCTGCCAACGAGTTCTTGCTTGCGGCTCACCGAATTGATTTTGCGTATGACGCGCGCCTAGTCCTGCGCGGGGTTGACATTGATCTGCCGCGCGGCGCTCTCGTTGCGCTGCTGGGACCCAACGGCTCCGGCAAAACGACGCTGCTGAAGATCCTCTGCGGCATCTTGTCGCCGCGCGCCGGTCGCGTGGCGTGGAACGCTCGTGATCTCGCCGCGCTCAACCGCCGCGCGATCGCGCGGCGCATCGCGCTGGTGCCGCAGGAATTGAGCGTGCCTTTCGCTTTCACCGTGCGCGAAATGGTTTTGCTCGGACGCACGCCGCACATCCGTCCGCTCGTGGGCGCGCGCGCGCGCGACCGCGCCGCGGTGGAGCAGGCGCTCGAACTCACCGAGACCGGCGCATTCGCCGACCGCTTCTTCGACGAACTCTCCGGCGGCGAGCGGCAGCGCGTCGTGATCGCGATGGCGCTGGCGCAAGTGCTGGGAGACCCGGCGGAAGACGCCGTGCTGCTCCTCGATGAGCCGACGGTGCATCTCGACATTAATCATCAAATCGAAGTGCTGGAGTTGATTCACAAACTGAATCGCGAGCGGGGACTGACGGTGCTGGCGACGATGCATGACTTGAATCTCGCCGCGTTATACTTCGACCGCTTGGTTTTGCTGAACGAGGGTCTCGTCGTCACGCAAGGCACGCCGCGCGAGGTCTTATCGAAAGAACGCGTGAAGGATATTTTCGGGGCGGAGGTGCTGATCCAGGCGCATCCCACTCACGCGGATGTGCCGCACATCGTTTTGCTGCCGACGAATGGGAATGGTCGAAGCTAACACCCGGACCCGGTTAGACTTTGGATTTCCGCCGGAGTATGCTATACTACGGCCGAAATGAATTCCAAACGTCTCTTCATCGCCGCGCCCGCCGCGGTCGCCCTGATCTTGGCGGGCTTTGCGATAGGACCCGGCGCGCAGTCGCCGATCGTCGTTCAGATTGCCGGCGTCATCGCTCCCTCGCTCACTCCTTCTCCGACTGAAACGGCAACCTTCACCGCGACGCCGACGGCGACGAGCACTGCAACCGCGACTCCAACGATCACTCCCACGCCGACGCGCGCGGCTACGCCCGCGCCAACGCGCGATCCGAATCTGCGCAGCGCGCGCGTGCCGATCTTGATGTATCACTACATCAGCGTTCCGCCGCCGGATGCCGACATTTACCGGCTTGATCTTTCGGTGACGCCCGCCGCGTTCGAAAGCCAAATGCAGTATCTTGCCGATGAAGGGTATCATCCCATCCGCGTAGAAGACCTGACCGATTATCTGCTGAACGGCACGCCGCTTCCACCCAAGCCGATCGTGTTGACGTTCGACGACGGCTACGCCGACAATTACGCGAACGCGTTCCCCGTCTTGAAGAAATACAAATTCCCGGCGACCTTTTTTGTCATCACGCAATTCATCGACGACAAAAAGCCGGGGTACATGACCTGGGATCAGTTGGAAGAGATGGCGATCGAGGGGATGGAGATCGGCTCGCACACGTTGGATCATCCGGACTTGCACGGCAAGCCGCTCGCGTTTCAGGAAACTGAGATTGCCGGCTCCAAGTTGATGATCGAAGCGCGCATCGGCACGCCGGTCAAGTCGTTCTGCTACCCGGCGGGTCATTACGATCTTCGCACGCTCGAGGTGCTGCGCTCCAGCGGCTATCTTGCCGCGACCACGGAGATGCAGGGGACGCTGCAGAGCACGCAGAATCTCTACCTGCTCCGCCGCATCCGCGTGCGCGGCAGATTTGCAGTGAGCGATCTGGCGTACTGGCTCAAATATTTCGCGTCGAATGGCAAGTAGCGCGACAGACGCCCGGCTTAAGCCGGGTCTTTCGTTACGGGTTCAGCCGGACGATACAACCGGACGGCTTGCGCCGGCTCAAGTCGCGCGAGCAGCGCGCGGACAGTGACGCGCAGACGCGGATGCACCCACTCCGGCGCAATCTCCGCCAGCGGAACGAGCACGAACGCGCGCTCGTGCAGGCGCGGGTGCGGAATCGTCAGCGCGGGCGAAAGCTCGATCAGCCGGTCGTAAAATAGGATATCGATATCGATGGGACGCGGTCCGAAGCGTATGCCTTCGGCGCGTCCCATTTCATTTTCGATCTTCTTGGCGCGGCGCAGCAGATCGACCGGCGACAGCGCGGTCGTGCCCGCGCAGACGAGATTGAGGAACCACGGCTGTTCGCGCACGCCCCACGGCTCCGTCTCGTAGATCGACGACACGCGCGTGATTTGCACGAACGTGGCGATTTGCGCGAGCGCGTCGCGCAGGTTCTTTTCGCGGTCGCCCAGATTCGCGCCGAGCGCAAGATAAAGGGTTGGCACG
>JBBIJS010000253.1:0-4433 GCA_037445855.1 Chloroflexota bacterium
CAGCATTTCGGCGTGCCCGCCAAGGTGCTGGAGGTGAACCAGGGACCGACGATCACGCAGTTCGGCGTCGAGCCGGGTTTTGTCGAACAGAAAGGCGTCGACGGCAAAGTGCATCGCGTCAAGGTGAAGGTGAGCCGCATCAGCGCGCTGCAGCACGATCTGGAACTCGCGCTCGCCGCCGCGCCCATCCGCATCGAAGCGCCGGTGCCGGGGCGCAGCGTCGTTGGCATCGAGGTGCCGAACTCGCAGACGGCGCTCGTCAGTCTGCGCGGCGTGATGGAATCGGAATCGTTCAAGAACATGAAATCGAAATTGCGGATCGCACTGGGGCAGGATGTCGCCGGTCAGCCGATCTGCGCCGACCTTGCGTCGATGCCGCACCTCCTGGTTGCCGGCGCGACCGGCTCCGGCAAATCGGTCTGCATCAACGCGATCGTCGGCGGATTGCTTTGCACCGCGACGCCGGCGGAAGTGCGTTTCATCATGGTCGATCCCAAGCGCGTCGAGTTGGTGAACTTCAACGGCATCCCGCATTTGCTTCAGCCGGTCGTCGTCGAAATGGACCAGGCGGTTGCCGCGCTCCAGAACACCGTCAAGGAAATGGATCGCCGCTTCAAGCTGTTCGCGCAAAAAGGCGCGCGCAATATCGAAATTTACAACCATATGATCGAGGAGCAGCCGGGCGAAGAAAAACTGCCGTTTCTCATCGTCATCGTCGACGAGTTGGCGGACTTGATGATGATGTCGCCGCAAGAAGTCGAGCACACGATCACGCGGCTCGCGCAGATGGCGCGCGCGACCGGCATTCATTTGATTCTCGCCACGCAACGTCCTTCGGTCGACGTGGTTACCGGCTTGATCAAAGCGAACTTTCCCGCGCGCATCTCGTTCGCGGTGACGAGCCAGATCGATTCGCGCGTCGTGCTCGATTCGCCGGGCGCGGAAAAACTGCTCGGACGCGGCGACATGCTGTATATGTCGAGCGATTCGTCGAAACTGGTGCGCCTGCAGGGCTGCTTCGTCTCCGACCGCGAGCTTGAGAAACTCGTCACGTACTGGCAAGTCCTCGCGCCGCCGGCGGCAAATACCGCGCCCGCGTTGTCCGAGACTCCGCGCGCGGGCCAACTCGTTCAGCCAACGCTGTGGGGCGAAGCGCCCTCGAAAACAAACACCGCGCCGAGCGAGGACGACTTGTTGCCGCAAGCCATCGACGTGGTGAAACAGAGTCACAAAGCTTCCGTGTCGCTGTTGCAGCGCAAACTGCGGATCGGTTATTCGCGCGCCGCGCGCTTGATGGAACTATTGGAAGAGCAAGGCATCGTCGGTCCGGACGAGGGTCCCACCAAGGGTCGCGCGGTGCACGCGGCGTCCGAGCGCGCGCCCAGTCCGTCCGCGCCCGCCGCGCCGCGGCGCGACTTTCAAGAAGAGGACGATTTCGCGAATTGGACGGACGAAGATTGGGCTGATCTCGACAAAGAGTAGATTCGCCGCGCGTCTAGCGCGTGAAGACCACCGGCAACCGCTACCGCGGCACGCTGCCGGAGCGAGTTTCATTTTTTGTGCATTCACAATTTGTGTGCTATATTCGGTTTGCTGCAACGATGCTGTAGCACGGCGAATTCGCCGCAGAGACGCGGACCTACCGAGAGGACTGAATCATTCTCAGGCAGGTTGCCTCTGCGGTTTCAATTTTCCTCTTTCGAATCCCAATGAAAGGAGACTGTTGATGAAACAAGTCTTGATCGTGTTCCTTCTGGCTGTGGTGGCGGTCGCCGCGGTCGCGTGCGGCGCGCCGCCAACGCCCACTCCGCCGCCCTCACCCACTCTGCCGTTGGCGACCACCGCGCCGACCAAAGCGCCAGCCACGCCGACGACCGCGCCGACGCCGACGCCGGTGCCGCCGACGCCTGCGCCACCCACCGCGACGGCGACACGCACGCGCGCTCCCGTCGTCGCAACACCCAAGCCCGTTGCCACGGCGACCCCGGCGAAACCGGCGGCGCCCAAGGGCAGCATCGCGTTTCACGTGAACAAAACCGGCATTGACAGCATTATGGTTTTCAATGTTGAAACAAACATCACCACGCCGCTAGTCGACGTGGGACCGGTGATCGATCTCGTGGTGGGCACGAACGCCGCCCCGGGCGCCTGGTCGCCGGACAATTCTAAATATGCGTTCGTCCAAACGGTTTCGCTGGGCAGCGCGAACGTGTTGCGTTTGCTTGATTTCAAAACCGGCGCTACGATTCCCCTCGATTCGTCGGATTCTGGGGGCGGCTTGTCCAGTCCTACCTGGTCTCCCGATGGCAGCCGCGTTGCGTATGTTCGCCTGTCGGCCAATCAACAATCGTGGTCCATCGATATCGTGAATGCCGATGGAACCGGCCATGCGACGTTGCGCAAGGTTGTCGGCGAACAGTATCGCGGCGGCTTGGCGTGGTCGAAGCAAGGCGTGTTCGCGGTGGCGTTCAACACGACCGGCGCGAATGAGGTGTATTCGATGTCTGCCGATGGCGGCAGCGTGAACGACTTGACGAAGAATCCCGCGGACGATGGCTCGCCGGCGTGGAGCCCGGATGGCAAGCTGATCGCGTTCACGTCGAACCGCGATGGGCACCCGCAGATCTATGTGATGAACGCGGACGGCAGCGCGGTGCGCCGCGTCAGCCAGAGCGCCGTGGCGGATTTTTCGCCGACCTTCTCGCCCGATGGCAAATGGATCGCGTTCGCATCCACCCGCAACGGCGCGACCAACATCTTTATGATGGATCTGAACGGCAACAACGTCACGCAGTTGACCAAGGACGGCGGCGATCGTCCCGTCTGGTCGCATTAAAACAACGTAGGGGCGGGGTCATCCCGCCCACAATTCCGCCCAACCACGCGGGTGGGGAGACCCCATCCCTACAAAAAACAACACCCCTTCATTGTCGAAGGGGTGTTGTTTTTCGAGTTGTCGCTACAGAATCATCCAGATGCCGATGACCGACAGCAACGTGCCCGCCGCGATTTTCGCGCTGACGCGTTCTCGGAGAAACAGCGCGGACAGCGGCACGCCGATCAGTGGCGCGGCGGTGTTGAGCAGCGACGCGCGCGCCGCGCCGGCGTACTCGACCGTCAGCGTCCACACGATCATCCCAATCCCGGTACTGTACACCGCGAGCAAAACCAGCATCGGCAAGGTCTTGAGGTTGTAGCCGCGCCAGACTTTGAATCCAAACTGCCGCTGCGTGAACAGTCCGGTCGCGATCGCCGCGACCGGCAAGCGGATCAGATTGACGAGGATGACCGGCGTGCCGTCCTGCAAGCCCACTTTCAAAAGCATCGTCGCGATCGCCCACAGCGCGGCGGCTGCCAGCGCGGCGATGATTCCGATGCGGTCGGCGCGCGCATCCGTGTGCGAGACGATTCCAATACGGGGCGCGAGGAGATAGACGCCGGCGAGCACGAGCACTGTGCCAACCATCGCGCCGACCGTGAATTTTTCTCCGAGCAGCGGAACCGCGAGCGCCCAGGTGAAAAGCGGATAAGTGCTGGAGATCGGCAGCGCACGTGAAGCGCCGATCTTGGTCATGCTCCAAAAGTAGAGCGTGTCGCCCATCGCGACGCCAATGATCGAAGAGACCGCCAGCAGAATTGCCGCGGTGACCGGAACTTGCGTGAGCGCAGTCCATCCACCGAAGAACGGCAAGAGCGCCAACGTAAAGACCGTGCCGACCACCATCCGAAACGCGTTGAAGGATGAGGTGTCGATCCGATCCGACTGTGCTTTGATGGCGAGACTGGCAGTTGCCCAGATGGAGGCGCTGGCAAGACCGAGGAAGATTCCAAGAATCATTTTCTACTGTAGAAATGCAAAGGTGCAGGGGAGCAAGGGAGCAGCGGAGAAACGTCTGTCTCAGTACATCACAATTTGGGCGAGGAGTCAGCGCTCTCTAGCGCGGCGGCGCCAAAGCCAAGCGATTTCCGTGATATAGACGGCGTTAGAGAACGCCTTCTCCTCAAATCTGTGATGTACCGTGTCTCCCCTGCTCCTCTGCGCCCCGGCACCTCTGCTCTATTTCAAATCTCCGTCCTCCACTCAGGATGCCGCGCATCTGTGCCGCGCACGAGATCGTGATACAGATGCTCGATCCGCTGGGTGATCGGTCCGATCGTTCCGTCGCCGAACGTGAAGCGGTCGATGGACGCGATCGGCGTGATCTCCGCGCCGGTGCCGCAGAGGAACGCTTCGTTCGCGGTATACATCTCGGTGCGGTCCACTTCGCGCTCGATCACGTCCAGCTTCAAGACGTCGCGGCAGAGCTGGATGAGTGTCTCGCGCGTGATGCTTTCCAAAATCCCGCTCGTCACCGACGGCGTGATGATCTTACCGTTCCGCACGAGCATCAGGCACGCGCCGGGCGCTTCCGCGACTTTGCCATTCGGATTCA
>JBBIJS010000254.1:0-4418 GCA_037445855.1 Chloroflexota bacterium
TTTGTTCGCGACCGCGTTCCGCTTGCGGGCTTGCGGCGTATCCAATGCCAAAGCCGAAACCGGCGCGACCTCAAACACAGATGACTTGGAAATCGCCTTCATCTCAACAACCCTGCATACACCAACACCGCGAGTAAGCCAATCACCCCCACCAGCAGGATTGCCACGAATACCAGTGCCAAGACCGGCGCGACCCGCGTGCGCTTAGCCGGAAAGCGCACCGCGTACGGATCCAGCGTCGGCGGAGCGAGCGGCGAGTTCAGCGCCGGGGCGCGCTCACGCAGTTGGCGGATGCGCAGCCACCAGCGCGCATCCTTCGCCGCTTGATCGTTCGGATTGATCGCGAGGACGCGCTCCATGCAACGCAGCGCCTCGGCGCTATCCGCCGCAGTGCTGCCGCGCCAGAACCACGCGGTCGCGTTCTCCGGATCGTGTTCCGTCGCACGCGTAAAGCGCTCGCACGCGCCCGCAGGATCGCCCGCTTGCAGCGCGCGTTGACCTTCTTCGATCAAAATGCTGGCGTCCTTGGGGGCGGCGGTTGTCGACGCCGTTGCCTGCTTGGATTCGATCCACTGCAAGCCGGCTTTTGCCTGCGCGTTCTGCGGATTGATTTCCAGCGCGCGCTGCAAACAGCTCTGCGTCTCCGCCGCGTCGCCTGAAACGCCAGCGCGCCACACCCACGCCGCGTCATCCGATGGCGCGAGCGCGGTCGCACGCACGAGCAGTCGATGCGCCCATTGCCACTGCCCGGCTTCAGCCAACTGCCGTCCCAGCGCGACGAGCGCGACGGCATGCTCACCCTCGGTCTGCTTGATTTTTTCCGAGACGCACGCGCTGAGCATAGCACGCGTCTGATCGTCTGGCGCGAGGGCAAGCGCATAGCCCCACGCCACGATCGCCTCGTCGAGGTTCGCGGTGGTCGACGCGCGTCCTACCCAGGCGTCCGCCGAATTCGGGTTGAGCTCGATCGCGCGCGCGTAAAAAGTGCTGGCGCGCTGAAGATCGCCCGCGGCGCGCGCGCGGTTGGCGTGCCGGAGGAGCGTATCGAAATCTTCCCAGGGCTGGATGACATTCGGCGCGTCGGAAGACGCGCTCGGATCAGCCAAGGCGATCGGTTGAGTCGTGGTGTGCATAAGTCAATTTACGCCGTCGCATTCCAAAAATATCACGCCGCGCGCCCGGTCGGTTTGGTATGCTGAAGGACCCGCATGAGCGCATCGACGACCTGGGGATCGAACTGCGTACCGCGGTTGCGCAAGATTTCGGCGACGGCTTGCTCTTCGCTCAACCCCTGTCGGTACGGTCGATCCGAGGTCATCGCATCAAACGTATCCACCGCCGCGAGGATGCGCGCCTCCAGCGGGATTTCGTCGCCCTTGAGTCCAAACGGGTAGCCCGCGCCGTCGTAGCGTTCCTGATGATAGAGAATGTACGGCAGCATCGGACGCAGCGCCGCGACCCCTTCCAACATTTTGGCGCCGACAACCGGATGGCGCATCATTTCTTTGTATTCCTCCTCGGTCAATTCCGTTGGCTTGTACAGGATGGTATCCGAGATTCCAATCTTGCCGATGTCGTGCAACAGTCCGCCGATCTCCAGCACTTCCAACTGCTCGCGCGACCAGCCCATCTCGCGCGCGGTCCGCAGAGCTAACTGCGTCACGCGACCGGTGTGACCGCGCGTGTACGGGTCGCGCGCTTCGACCGCGTTCGCGATAATGCGCACGGTGTCCGCAAAGGTATTCCGCAAATCGGAGTACAGCTGCGCGTTCTCTAAAGCAATCGCGCCCTGGACGGCGAACGTGGACAGCAGTTCGCAGTCTTCGTCATCGAAAGGAATCCCGTCCACCTTGTTCATTACTTCGATCACGCCGAACGTGTGCCCTTTGTTCGTCAGCGGCACGCAGAGCAGCGAGCGGGTCTCCAGCGCTGTGCTCGCATCCACCTTGCCATAGTGGCGCGGGTCGGACTTGGCATCATTCACAATGAGCGGAACGCCGTCGCGCGCGACCGCGCCGGCGATCCCCACATTCGGCGGGAGACGCGTGCCGACGAGCGCAGCGCCGGCGGGACCGACTGCCACTTTGAAAACCAACTCGCTCGTATCAGGATCGACCATCAGCAGCGAGCCGGCTTGGCAGCCCAGCAATTCCACTGCGCGCTCGATGATCGTGCGCAGAACCACGTCCACTTGCAGACTGGCGATCAGACTCTGGCTGATCTCGATCAAGTTCTGGAGATGGACCGCACGGTGCTCCATCTGGCGATAACAGCGCGCATTTTGCAGCGCCGCGCTTGCTCGGACGCAGAACTCACCGACGCGCCGGACGTCGCGCTCCGTCAAATCGGGCGCGCCCTGGTGGCGAATCAGGACCAGTACGCCGAGCAGCTCGATATCGTCGCACTTTTCGGGACAGTACAACGGCACGCACACGAGCGACGAAATCTTTTCCGGCGCGAAGAACTCCGGGCAACCGGCGAGCCGCGTCCGCCCGAGCAACAGCCGCGGCTCGCGCCGCCGCACAACCTCGCCGATATCGCCTTCGTCCATCTCGACGCGGGCGCGCGTCGCCACTGCGTTAGGCAAATTGGGCGCGGCGGCAACGTAAAGTCCGTGCGTTGCTTGGTCTGCCAAGATGAGCAAGGCATCATCGGCATGCGCCAATTGAATTGCCGCATCAACCGTCGCATTGAGCAGCGGCTCCCATTCCAACGTCGCGCCGAGGAGCGTGGTCGCGGCATAGAGCGCGGCGAGATCCGCCTCGCCGAGGGGCGACGCATCCAAAACTTTGCGCTTGTACGATTCCGGCGCGGTATACGGTTCGGGAGACGTGTTTATCGACAGACTGTTCGCCGGATTGCGGCGTGGCTGGGGAGCCATTCGTTCCTTTCGAGATTACACCTGAAGCATCTGGTTCACGCCGCTGCGCCGGGCGGCGCGCTGAGCTTGCTGGGTGACTTGCAACAGATCATAGATCGACGCGCAATTCTCGCGCGGGTAAGAGCAGACGCCGAGTGACGCGGTGATGCGGAGCGGACCCGGCGCGCCGGAGAGATTGATCGAACCGATGCCGGCGCGCACGCGCTCCGCCGCGCTCTTCGCGTCGGCGTGGTCGGTCATGAGCAGCAAGAGCGCAATGGAATCGTCGTCGAGCCGCCCGACGAGATCGATCGAGCGGACGGTGTGGCGGCACGTGCTGGCGACTTGACGCAGAACCTGATCGCCCACTTCGCGGTTGTGGGTGGAATAGATCTCGGTCAACCCATCGATATTCACCACGATCGCGCTGATCGCCTGACTGTAGCGCCAACTGCGCCGAAACTCGTGCTCGGCGACCTCGAGAAAAACGGCTTGCTTCAGCGCGCCGGTGAGCGGGTCGGTTGACGAGAGACGTTGGTTCTCAAGATCCAAGCGCGACAACTGGATCGCGAGCGCGCCTTGCGCCGCGAACGATTCCAGCCAGGCGATGCTCGCCGGGTCAATGGACGCGCTGGCAATCGGATAGGCGACGAGAACTCCCAAGACTTGGCCGCGGAGAATCAACGGGGTTCCAATGAATCCGTGGGGCGACGCGCCTTCAAACACCGGCGCGCGCTCGACGAGCGTCTGGCGCTCGCTCGCGACGCGCCACGCGAACGTATCGCCGACGTACCGAACGAAATCGCGGGCGGCTGCCGCTTGATCGCTAAATCCCAGCGTCGCGTGCAGTTCAAGCCCGGCGTCGGGCTGAGCCAGCAAGAGAACGGCGTGCTCGGCTTGGACCACATCGGCGCTCGCCTGGAGCAGCAACTGGATGGACGTAGGCAGCGATTCGTTCGGGACGGTCTGGATCAGTTCGCGCAACGCGGTAATCGGATTGGGACGCGGCGGCGCGGGCGGCGGCGCGCCGGGCGGTTCCGGCGCAGGCGAGGAGTCACGGAGCATCAGCGCGCGGTCGATCGTCTCAACCAACTCGTCGAAATTATCATTGGGGATCGGCAGGTACGCCACCGCGCCCTCTTTCTCTGCTTGAGCGCCCAAGTCAGAGACCGGGTCGCCGATGAGAATCACCGGAACGTCACGCTCGCGCTTTTTGATGTCGCGCAAAACCTGCCAGCCATCGCGCGTCGGCAGCGTGGCGCCGAGGACGACTACCTCGAACGGTTCCCGGGCAAATCGATCGACGGCTTCTGCCCCATCGTGCACGAGCGCCACCGCGAAACCAACGCGCTGAAGCGCGCGCCGCGCCGACACGCACAGGACGACGTCCGGATCGGCGAAGAGGATGTGAGTATCGGAGGTATCTTGCGTTTTCATTTCGACTATCGCAATTATACATCAATTCAGACAAAGCGTAAATGAACCGGACCGGTGAACCAGGGTTGTTGCAAAGTCGGTTCGTAGTCAGGCACGCAGCGAAGCGGAGTGCCGTTTGCGG
>JBBIJS010000255.1:0-4395 GCA_037445855.1 Chloroflexota bacterium
GTCAATCGACTTTGCAACAGCCGTGAGTGGGCATTCCATCGCGCGTCGGCGCGTCGCAACTTGCTAGCCGGTTGTTTGAATCTGTGGTAGAATCTCCCGCGAAGAGGAAACCGGATGAATCCACCCAGCATCGATCAGATCAAGGCGACCGCGCACACGATCCGTGAGAATGTCGGCAAGGTCGTCGTCGGCAAAGGATCAGTCGTCGACCTCGCGCTCGTCGCGCTGTTGTGTGAGGGGCACATTCTATTCGAGGATATTCCCGGCATCGGCAAGACGACGCTGGCAAAAGCGCTCGCGCGCTCGCTCGGCTGCGCGTTCCGCCGCATCCAGTTCACGCCCGACCTGCTGCCGAGCGATGTGACCGGGTTATCGGTCTACAACCAGAAAACGCAAGAGTTTGAATACCGCCCCGGACCGCTGATGACGCAGGTTCTGCTCGCGGACGAAATCAACCGTGCGACGCCGCGCACCCAGTCCGCGCTGCTGGAGGCGATGCAGGAGCGGCAGATCACGGTGGACGGTGTGACAAAAATGCTGCCGCGCCCATTTCTCGTCCTCGCCACGCAAAATCCGATCGAACTCGAAGGCACGTTCCCGCTGCCCGAAGCGCAAGTCGATCGATTTTTTATGAAGCTCGCCCTCGGCTATCCGACCGAAGAGGAAGAGCGCGCGATTCTGCTGCGCTTTGAACGCGACGAGCCGCTGGAAACGCTGCAAGCCGTCGCGGATTCCGCGACGCTTGCCGAGATGCAGCGCGCGGTGCGCATGGTCCGCGTCGAAGCGTCGGTGCGCCATTACATCGCCGCGATCGTGCGCGCAACGCGCGTCCACGCGTCGGTCGAGCTGGGCGCTAGCCCGCGCGGCTCGCTCTATCTGTATCACGCCGCGCAGGCGCTTGCCGCGCTGCGCGGCAGAGATTTCGTTTTGCCGGATGACGTCAAGTACCTCGCCCCGTTCGTTCTCACGCATCGTCTCATCCTCAGCGCGCAAACGCGTCTCCGTGGCCGCACCGCCGAGCAGATTCTCAAAGACGTGGTCGACTCGGTGCCGGTGCCGGTGGAACAACCCTAAAGGCGCAGGGGAGCAGGGGGGCGGGGGAGCAGTGGAGAGAAAACCGAAACTCGATGGAGAGCACCGATGAACCGCCAACCGATTACGAGCCATCGCGAGTTGGAAGTGTACAAAATGGCGTTTGATGAGGCGACGCAGATTTTTCGGCTGACCAAACAATTTCCCGCTGACGAACGTTACTCGCTTACAAACCAGATTCGTCGCTCTTCTCGCTCGGTCGCGGCGAATCTTGCCGAAGCGTGGCGCAAACGCCGGTACGAAGCCGCATTTGAAAGTAAATTAAGCGATTCGGAAGCCGAAGCCGCCGAGACCCAAGTCTGGATCGAATTCGCAGTTCAGTGTGAGTATCTTGATGTGAAGATCGCGCGCGAACTTTATCACGCCTACGATCAAATTCTAGGGAAATTGGTAAACATGATCAACAATCCATCACCTTGGCTACTCCCGACGCGAAGAAACGGTAAAAAAGTCTGATGCTTTTTCTCCCCTGCACCTCTGCACCCCTGCACCCCTGCCGGGTTTCTACAATCATATGTTCAACGACTCCTGGCTTCGCTTCGCCGCTTTGATGATCGTGCTCGGCGTGGTCGTGCACGCGAACGCGCTGATCGTCCTCGCCGCGCTGCTGCTCACGGTGATTCCGGTCGCGTGGGCGTGGAACCGCGTTGCGCTCTGGCGCGTCGATTACGACCGCGTCCTCAGCGAGCACCGCGTTTTCGTCGGCGAGACGATTGACCTCAGCGTGCGCGTCACGAATCGGAAACTTTTGCCGCTGGCGTGGGTCAAGGTCGACGATCAATTTCCGACCGTGCTGACGCCGGAAAACAAAGCGCTGGCGCCCTCGCACATTCCGCTGACCGCGTACCTCTCGCAGCGCGCCGCGCTGGGTTGGTTCGAACGCGCGCGGTGGAACTATCGCCTGCCGTGCAAGCAGCGCGGTTTTTATTCGCTCGGTCCCGCGCGCCTGCGCTCCGGCGATCTGTTCGGCTTGTTCGAGCGCGAGTGGATCAGTCCGCGCACCGACCGCTTGATCGTCTATCCGCAAATCAAGCCGATGGAAGACTGGGGGTTGCCGGCGAAAGACCCGCTCGGCGAGGTCAAGGCGCGCGTGCCGATCTTTGACGACGCGACGCGTCCGCGCGGCGTCCGGGATTATCGCCCCGACGACGCGCCCAAGCATATTCATTGGCGCGCCACTGCGCGCCGCGGTGAGCTGCAAGTGAAGCAGTACGATCCGACGATTTCGTACCAGTGGGTGCTGTTCGTCAACGTCGCCACGTTCGCGCTGGCGTGGCAAGGCGTGAACTCGGAATTGCTCGAGCGCATCATCAGTCTCGCCGCGTCGATCGCGAATTACGGCGCGGCGCGCAAGTACGCGGTGGGGCTGATCGCCAACGGCACTTGGCCCGAGTCCGATCAGCGTTTGAAAATCCTGCCGAGCCGCGACCCGGACCATTTGCGTCACATCCTGGAAGCGCTGTCCGCGATCACGGCATTTGTCACCACGCCGATTGAAGGTCTGCTCCGCAGCGAGACGCATAATCTGCCGTGGGGCGCGACGCTGGTGATGATTACCGGCGTGGTCACGGAAGAAATGCTCGCGGAGATGCTGCGCCTGCGGCGCGCCGGGCGGCGGGTGGCGCTGATCTCGCTGGATGAGGACTGGGCGCCGGGCGAAGCGGAGTTGGAAGGAATCATTGTGAGGCAAGTGAAAAGTGAAATGGCAATAGGCAAAAGTGAAGACAACTTTTAGTTTTTCACTTTCCCGACCACCGCCCGCCAGGGCAGGTGCGCCTGTTCGCTTGAACTTCCGCCGTGAATTTCGCTTCGCCCTCCTCGCCGCGATGGAAACGTGCTGGGTATATTCCGTCCTTGCGTTTCTCGCGTCGCTGATGGGATTCGCCCGCGTCCTCTCGCCGCTGTCGCTGTTCGCGGCGTACTGGATCGCGCTCGTGGTCGGACGCGTCCTGCCGCGGCGCAAGGAACGCTGGTGGATTTTGCAAGCGATCGCGCTCGGCGTCGCGCTCGTTACGATGGTTTCCGTCGCGCGCATCGAGTTGTATCCGCGTCTCGATCTCCTCGATTTTTCCTGGCTGCCGCGCTATGTCGTCATTCTCGCGTCCTTCACCGGCGGAATCGTCGCGGAGCATCTCGCCGCGATCGGCGTGCTGTACGCCTTCATCCGCGGCTTGGGATTCGGGCAGCGTCCGATGACGCTGTGGTTCACCGGTTTTCAATTCCGCCTCGGCATCGTCGTTTTCTTTCTGCTCTTTTTCGTCGCCAGTTTCCTCAAGCCCTTCGATCCGTCCCTGTGGCTGTTGGCGTACTTTTTCGTTGCGCTCCTCGCCCTGGCGCTCGCGCGCGTCGACGAAATGGAAAGCGATGTGCGCTTTGGACCGCGCTGGGCGATCACGCTGGTCGCGTCCGTCGCGCTGGTGATCTTCCTCGGTTTGGCGCTCCTGCAAGTCCTGACCCTCGATACGGCGTCCGCGGTTCTGCAATGGTTCGCGCCGCTGTGGAACATCGTGGTCATTATTATCGGTGTGATTGTGTTCCCCGCCGCGCTGCTGTTGGCATGGCTGGTCGAGCTTCTGAGTCCCTTGATTGCCGGTTTCGGTAATCTGCTCCAAGCGCTGGGCAACCTGATCCCGCCGAACACAGCGGACAACCTGCGCAAGGCGCAAGCGCAAGCCGGGCAGTTGAGTTTCCTGGAACCGATCCTAAAAACGCTTCTCGTCCTCGCGGTGGTCTTGACGGTGGGCTATCTCATCGCGAACGCGCTGAATCGCCGGATGAAACAGATCGAAGACGATCGGTATACCCGCGAGTCGCTAAGCGAGGACGAGCGGCGCGCCGCGCGCGCGGGGTCGCGTCCGAAGTACGCGCCGCCGCGCCGCCGCGCCGGGAGCATCGCCGCGGAATCGATTCGACGAATCTACGCCGCGCTCGTCGCGCGCGCCGGTGAAGCCGGCTTGCCGCGCGCGCTTGCCGAGACGCCGTACGAATACCTGCCGCGTCTGGAACGCGCGTGGCACGCGCAAGCCGCGGCTCTCCGCGCCATCACCGACGCGTACGTCGCGGTGCATTACGGCGAGCGCGAACTCGCGCTCGCCGAAGTGAATCAACTGCGCGAGGCGTGGCAGCGTGCGGAGAAGGTGATTCTAACCGTGAAAGCAAATTCAAAGGACGCGGATGCACGCAGATGAACGGGGATTTCTCATTGTTCCATCCGCGTTTTCCGCCTCAATCCGCGTCCAATTTGATTTTAGTACCTATCGAATGAAATGTTTGCACAAAAAGCAAAGATCTTGAACCGCAAAG
>JBBIJS010000256.1:0-4373 GCA_037445855.1 Chloroflexota bacterium
GGCAGTCACACAGGGCTGCCCCTCGGTGGTCGCCCTGAACTGGGCAGCCACACAGAGCTGCCCCTACGTGGTCGCCCTGAACTGGGCAGCCACACAGGGCTGCCCCTCGGTGGTCGCCCTGAACTGGGCAGCCACACAGGGCTGCCCCAACAAACCATCCTCGGCGACCTTACCGACGCGGACGCGGTTCGCCGCGCGGTCGAAGATTGCGCGGTCATCATCCATTGCGCGGCGATGCAAGGCGGCAGCGGCACGCTCGCCGATTTTCGGCGCGTCAATGTCGATGGAACGCTGAGTCTCCTGCGCGCCGCGCGTGCGGCAAACGTCGCGCGGTTCATTCACATCAGCACGATCAACGTTCACGGCTTGCCGCCACCGCGCGGCGCGAACGCGGAATCGCCGCTGAGTTTCGTAGGCGATTCCTATTCCGTCAGCAAAGCCGAAGGCGAGCGCGCGGCGTGGCAGTTTGCGCGCGAAAATAATCTGCCGCTCACCGTCATCCGCCCCGCGTGCACGTACGGTCCGCGCTCGGAAGCGTGGACGATGCAGCCGCTCCGCCGCGTACGCCGTGGCGCGCCGGTCTTGATCGGCAAGGGCGACGGAATTTGCAACGCGGTCTTTATCGACAATCTGGTTGACCTGATTCTACTGGCGCTGAAAAACGATGCCGCGATCGGGCAGATATTTATCGGCGCGGAGGGGCGCGGCGTGACGTGGCGCGAGTTTTACGGCGCGTACGCGCGGATGGCGGGGATTTCGAATCTGAACGCGCTGCCGCGCTGGGTGGTACTGACTGCCGCGACCGGATTCGAAGCGCTCGCGCGCGTCACCGGCGCCGCGCCGCGTCTCTCGCGCGCCAGCGTCGAGTTCTACTCACACCGCGTGGTCTACGACATCGCGAAATCAAAACAGCTGTTGGGCTACGCGCCGCGCGTCTCGTTCGAGGAGGGCATGCGGCAAACCGAAGAGTGGCTGGTAGAAGTTGGAAGAGAGGAAGAAATTCAGAGAATGAGCCGTAAAACGTGAAACGTAAATCTGCAATCCGCAATCCGCAATCTGCAATTCCGTTGATCGTACTCGTCAACGATGACGGCATTCGCTCGCCGGGGTTGCTGGCGCTTGCCCGCGCGATGATGGAGGTGGGCGAGTTGTTGATCGTCGCGCCGCGCACGCAACAAACGTCGATGGGGCGCGCCTTCGCCGGCGCCGGGCGCGTCCGGCGCGTCGCCTACGCGGTCGATGGAAAACACCTCCGCGCGTTCGCCGTCTCCGCGACGCCGGCGATTGCGGTGCGGAACGCGCTCCTTGTCCACGCGCCGCGCACGCCCGCGCTCGTCATTGCCGGCATCAACTATGGCGAGAACGTCGCGAACGGGGTCACGATTTCCGGAACCGTCTGCGCGGCAATCGAAGCCGCGGCAATGGGCGTGCCGGCGCTCGCGGTCTCGCAGGCGACGCCGCCGCGGTACCATCGCACCTACAGCGATTCGATCGACTTTGGGGTTGCCGCGTTTTTCGCGCAGCAATTTGCGCGGCGGATTCTCGCGCGCGGCATACCGCGCGGCGCGGACGTGGTGAACCTGAATGTGCCGGAGGCGGCGACTCCGCAAACGCCGTGGCGCTGGACGCGCGTGTCGCGCAAGAATTATTTTCGGTCGCAAGTGGTCGATGGCGCGCGCGGCAAGTTCTTGCGGGGCTATGAATTGAATCTCGATCGCGAGCCGCCGGAGCGCGACTCGGACGTGCGCGCAGTGGTGATCGACCACCTCGTTTCCGTCTCGCCGCTGACGCTCGATCTCACCGCGCGCGTGAGCGCGAAAGAGATCGCGCGCTGGGGAAAACAGAATGGGACGCGGCTTGCCGCGGGTGAGCGCGGATTGAGTTCTTGTTTGTCTTCGCCCATCCGTGGCAATCCGCGTTCAGCCGCGTCCCGTTCAAGCGGCACTACGGCGCTGCAACGGGCGCCGCGTGGATCGGCTTGAAGCGCGCGAGGAACAGGAGAATTAGCGCGCCGACCAGCGCGGCGGAACCCATGATCGGCCAGAGCGCGCGCGGGGCGAGCTGGTCGATGATGACGCCGCCGAGAATAGGACCGATGCCAAAACCGACATTCCAGGTCAGCCCCAACACGCCCATGTAGCGCCCCCGCAAATCTGCCGGCGCGAGGTCGGCGGTCAGCGCCGTCGCGGTCGGCACGACGATCATTTCGCCCAGCGTGAGGACGACCATCGAGGCGACGAAATGCGGAAACGTGCTGGCGAGCGCGACGCTGGCAACGCCGGTGGCGTACAGGATCGCGCCGAAGGCGATCAGCGGCAGGCGCGCGAGTTTCTCGGTCGCCCGCGTGATCGGAAATTGCAGCAGCACGACCATCGCTGCGTTCATCGTCATGACCCAGCCGAAGAAACTTTCGCCCAGCGCGAACTGGTCTTTCATGTAAACGGGCAGCACCGTCATCATCTGCGAGTAGGCGATGATGGCAAACGCCGTGGCGGCGCAAAAGGCGATGAACCGCCGGTCGCTGAAGACCGCGCCAAAATTGCCGGGCGCAGCGGCATTCGCGTTTCGCTGCGGCGCCGCGGCGGGCTTGGTCTCGCGCATCAGCACGAGCGTGATGAAGAAGAAAACCAGCGTCGCGGACGCGCTGGTCAAGAACGCGATCAGGTACGACACCGACGCGAGAAAGCCGCCGATCGCGGGACCGATCGCGACGCCGAGGTTCGCGACGACGCGCAGCAAACCATACGCTTGCGGGCGCTTGTCCGTGCCCACCAGGTCGGCGACCATCGCGTCGCGCGCGGGCTGGTACATCGCGCCGACGAAGCCAGTCAATACAACCGCGACAGCGGCAGCGACCAAAGTATCCGCGACACCAAACGCCACCAGTCCAAGGGCGCTTGTGCCAAGACTGAACGCCATCAGTCGCTTGCGCCCAAAACGATCGGCGAGTGACCCGCCCGCCAGGTTTCCGACCAGCCCGCTGACGGACCACAGCGACAGGATCACGCCAACGAACGTCATCGACAAACTGAGACGCTGATGCAGATACAGGGTGAGGAATGGAAAGACCATTCCACTTCCGATCTGGTTGATCAGCGTCCCGCCGAACAGGATCCAGAACTGACGCGGAAAATCCGCGATGAGATGTCTCAATCGTTGCAGCATGGCTGGGCGAATATACTCTGCTTGATTGAAATTGTCAAAAGTTTATTTTTGGAAATTGCGCAATGCTGTGTTATGATGGAGTCGGTCGTCTAGAAGCGGCGCCAGCGATTCCTCGCTGGTTTTATTTATTCTCCGGGAGGACACCATGGATTACGGCAAACTCTTGACCCGCTCGTTCGAGATCACGCGCAAGTACCGCGCGCTGTGGCTCTTTGGAATTCTGCTCGCGCTCTTCAGCGGCGGCGGAAGCGGGAACTTTGGGAATCTGGGAAATTTCGGCGGCGGGGGCGGCAACGGACGCGGCGGCGCGGGCGGTCTGCCCACGATTCCAAGCGGTGTCATGCAGATGCTCGGGGTCATCATCGTTGCCATTGCCTGTATCGCGCTCATCTGGCTCATCCTTTCGATCATTTTCCGGTTTGTCAGCCGCGGCGCGCTGATCGGATCAGTGCAGGAGTTGGAAGTGAGTGCGACGACGCCGACCGTGCGGCGCGGGTTCAGTCTCGGCGCGAGCCGGTTCTGGCAATTGCTTGGCATCGCGCTGACGATCAATGTTCCCTTGTTCATCGTCTCGTTCGCGCTCATTTTGATCGCCGCGCTGCCGGTGATCGCATCGATCATGCCGATGATCAGCGCGGGACAATCCTTCGCGCAAATCGGCGGCGTGTTCGTCGGCGGGATGCTCGGCTCGCTCCTGCTCATTTGCTGCGTCGGCATCCTGCTTTGGATCGTCGGGCTGGTCGTCACGCCGTTCTACGAATTCTTCGTGCGCGAGTGCGTCATCCAAAAGCGCGGCGTATTCGATTCGATCCGCGCGGGCTATCGCATCGTCCGCGCGAACGTCGGCAACGTCGCGGTGCTGTACATCCTGATCATCGGGATTGGCATCGGATTCGGTATCGCGATGCTCGTCGTGTCTTTGATTTTGATTGGCATCCCGGTCGCCATCGCGGTAGCGGTGGGCATCGCAGCGAACTCGGCGACGCCGGCAGTCATCGTCGGACTCGTCATCGGCATTCCGATGCTGCTGATTCTGCTGTTCATCAATGGGCTGTACCGCGCGTTTGAATCGACGTTGTGGACGGAAGGATACCTCGCCGTCATCGCGTCCAAAACGCCGGGCGTGGCATTATAACGTTCAAACGCTTAAAGGAATTCTGAAATGGATGATCTAGTCGTTCAAGTCGATCAACTCCAGAAATCGTTCA
>JBBIJS010000257.1:0-4366 GCA_037445855.1 Chloroflexota bacterium
TATCGCCAAGATGATCGGCTATCCGGCCGGCTTGGCGTGGCGGATGAGGAATCGGACGCGGAGTAACGCGGAAACAAATTAAATCATCCACGTTCGTCTGCGTTACTCCGCGTCCAAACTGCAATTCTGGAGTTTGGCTATGCCCACCGCCTATCTCTATTCCCCTGTTTTTCTTGAGCACGCAGAAGAAGGACATCCCGAATCGCCGGAGCGTCTGCGGCAAATCCTGCGCGTGCTGAAAGAGACCGCCGTCCTGCCGCGCCTCACCGCGCTGGCGCCGGTCGCGGCAACCGACGCGCAGATCGCGGCAGTGCATTCGCGCGATCATATCGCGCGCGTCCAGCAACTCGTCGCGCGCGGCGGCGGACATTTCGACGCGGACACGTACGCCAATTCGCGTTCACTCGACGCGGCAACGCTTGCGGCGGGCGCGGCCGTGCGCGCGGTCGACGCGGTGATGGCGGGCGAAGTGGATAACGCGTTCGCGCTCGTGCGCCCGCCGGGTCATCACGCGACGCGCAGCCGCGCGATGGGCTTTTGCCTCTTCAACAACATCGCCATTGCCGCACAGCACGCGCTCGACGCGCACCAACTCGAACGCGTGCTGATCGTCGATTACGACGTGCATCACGGCAACGGCACGCAGGACATTTTCTACCGCACCTCGCGCGTGCTGTACTTTTCGACACATCAGTATCCGCATTATCCCGGCACTGGCAATTGGGACGAGGTCGGCGAAGGCGATGGCGTGGGCTTTAATGTGAACGCGCCGCTGCCGCCGCGCGTCGGCGACGCGGGCTATCGGCATATTTTTGACGGCTTGCTCTTTCCGCTCGCGGAACGCTACCATCCGCAGCTCGTTCTCGTCTCGGTCGGCTATGACGCGCATTGGAGCGATCCGCTCGCGTCCGAAAATCTCTCGATTGCCGGCTACGCCGCGCTCGCGCACGCCGCCGTCGAAATCGCGCAGCAAGAGTGCGGTGGTCGCATCGTCTTTACGCTGGAAGGCGGATACGATCTCGACGCGCTGGGCTATGGCGCGGCGGCGACGTTCCGCGCGCTACTCGGCGACGCGGACATTCCGGACCCGCTCGGTCCGGCGCGGCGCGCGAGCGAAGACGTCAGCGCTTACGTCGATCAACTGCGCGGCGTGCATCGGTTGGTGTGAGGCAACCTGGCGAGGGTTCTGAAACCTTCGCAGGGTTCCAAAAAATAATTGACTTTTGCCTGGCTTTGGGGCATAATAACCTCGGAGGCGCTTGGTGGATGTCCAGGTCACGCTCGCAGCGTACGCGGAACAAAACCGCGCGCTGATCCACAACGGTCGCAGCAACGAAGCGATTGCGATCGGCAAACATATCCTGCACTACTATCCCAAACACGTCGATTCCTACCGCCAGCTCGGCGAAGCGTATCTGGAGCAGGGCGCGCTGGACGACGCCAAGGATATGTTTCGCCGCGTCCTCAGCGCCGATCCGGAGAACGTGATCGCGTACGTGGGTCTGGCGTCGATCTTCGAGCAGCAGCATCTCATCGACGAGGCGGTCTGGCACTTGGAGCGCGCGTACGAGCTTGCGCCCGGCAATTTTGAAATCAGCAAGGAACTCGACCGCCTGTTGAGCGAAACCGGCAAGCCGCATCAGCGACTCAAACTCACTGCCGCCGGGCTGGCGCGTCTCTATACGCAAGAAGGTCTCTCCGCGCAAGCGATCCAGGAACTGCGCCTGCTCTCGACCAGCGCGCCCGCCCGATTGGATATTCGCCTCGCGCTCGCGGAAGCGTTGTGGCACGCCGGTCGCATCCGCGAAGCCGCCGACCTCGCGCAGGCGCTGCTCACGCCGCTGCCCTATTGCCTCAAAGCCAATCTGCTTCTCGGAACCGCGTGGAAGGAAAGCAGTCTGGCAGAGAGCGATGCCTACCTCAACCGCGCGCAGGAACTCGATCCGACCAACCAGGTCGCCGCGCGCTTGTTGGGATCGCGCTCGCCGCTCGCCCTCGCGCAGATTTCCGTACCGCGCTATGTCGAAGGCGCGGCTCCGCCACCCGCGATTTCACCGACGCCCATTCCGATCGAGCCGCCGCTAAGGGAGCCGGCGCGTCCGCGCGTCGATGCCGCCGCGCGCGAAACAACGGATTTTTTTGCCGATACTTCCGCCTCGGAAATCGCGACGCCTCCATCACCGACTCCGCCGGCGCTCTCGTCCGAAAGCGCGTCCGAATCAATGCCCAAACCGAATCTCCCGGTCGCGAATTTGCCGCCCTGGCTCCTTTCCGAGTTCCCAGAACCCGCCGCGGATAAAACCGCGACTCGACCGGAACTCCCGAGCGCGGTAGAAACTCCGCCGGCAGAAGTGGAGCCGCGCGCGGAAGAATTGCCGGCGTGGCTGAGAGAATCCACGCCAAGCACAGAACCCGCGCAGCCGGCGTTGGAGGAATCCCAGCCCTCGTCGCAAACGGATACGGAAACCCACGCGGCGAGTGTGGAGCAAACGACCGCCGCATCTGCGCCGCAAGAGGAAATACCCGATTGGCTGCGCGCGCTGCAGGCAAGTTCTCCAGCCGCCAACGAGCCGGAATCCGCGCCGCCGGCAGCACCCGCCGCGTCGCAAGTCGTTGCGGAACCGGCGGTCCTACCGGAGATTTCTGGCGCGGCTAGACCGGCGGAGGAACCGAGCACCGTGCCGGCAGCGGCGTCTGAACCGAGCGCAGAAGATCGGCTGCCGAGTTTCTTGGCGCCGCCGTCGGCAAAAGTAGAACCCAGCGAGGAACCCATTGCCGCCGCAGAGTCAACTCCGCCGCCGGAATTTGCCGCGGAGATGCCGCCAGCGCCCGCCGCGGCTCAAAGCGCGCCGCCAATCGTCGTAGAAATGCCAACCCCGGAGACTCCCGCGGAGTCCGAAGTACAAAAGGTTGCCAAGACGCCGCCTTCTGCTCCAGCCACGTCGCGGCGCAGCCGGCAACCCAAGGGCTACGCGCATCTTGTCCTCGCGCGTGAGCATCGCGACGCGAGCCGCCTCGGCGATGCGCTGGGCGAGTACGATTATTTGGTGCAGCACGCGCCGGGTCTGGTCAACGCCGTGATCGACGACCTGGAGATTCTCACCGCGCGCGCGGACACGCCGCTGGAAGCGCACCGCGTCCTGGGCGACGCCTACTCGCGCGCCGACCGGCTCGCGGAGGCGTTGCAACGCTATCAGTATGTGCTCGAACGGACATCCACTTCCTGATCTCCGAACTCCAATTTCCAATTTCCAACTCTAACTTCCAATTCTTCCGGAGGCATCTTTGCAGCAAACGCTTGTGATCGTCAAGCCCGATGGTGTGCAGCGCGGGCTGGTCGGGAAAATTCTCGCGCGCTTTGAGGAGCGCGGCTTGAAAATCGTCGCCATCAAAATGGTGCAGGTCAGCCGGGAGCTGGCGGAAAAGCATTACGCCGTGCACCAAGGAAAATTCTTTTACGCTGGTCTGGTCAGCTACATCAGCGCCAGCCCGGTGGTGGCGATGGTGCTGGAAGGGCACGAAGCTATCGGCGCGGTGCGCGCGATGGTGGGCGCGACGCGTCCCTGGGAAGCCGCCGCCGGCACGATCCGCGGCGATTACGCGATGATGGGGTTGCGCAACCTCATCCACGCGTCCGACGCGCCGGAGACTGCCGCGAGCGAGATCGCCCTCTGGTTTCCGGAAGGATTGGTTTCGTACACGCGCGAAACCGACCGCTGGGTGAATGAGTAGGAACAGTAAGCAGTGAACAGTGTTCAGTATGCAGAAAGAGAAAACCGATGTGGATCGATTTCACATCGGTTTTTACGTTTTACGAATTATGCATTACTGTTACTGCATTCGGACGACGACCGGCGCGTGCTCCCATAATGTCTCCAGCCGATAATAATCCCGCATTCCCGGGCTGAAGAGGTGCGTGATGACGCTGCCGTAATCGAGCAGGATCCAGCCGGACGCGGGTTTGCCTTCAACGCCCAGAGGCAGGATGCGATCTTTTTTCAGTTGTTTCTGAATCTCGTCCGCGATCGCCTTGAGCTGGCGATCGCTCCCCGCTGTTGCGATGACGAAATAATCAGAGAGAAATGAGACGGGGCGCGTGTCCAGCAGCAGGATATCTTCCCCTTGCTTGTCCGAAACGATATCCAAGATCGAGCGCGCCAAATCGCCGGGTTCTAGAATTCCAACCTCCTCGTATTGAATCTGGTCGGATAGTATCGCGGATTGTCGCGCGTGTCAAGTCACAATTCAGAATTCTCGCGGTTTTTCACTTTCGCACGGCTGTTGCAAAGTCGATTGACCGGAAAGACGCCGCGTTTGTAGTGAGCGACGGAGCGCCGCGGAGTCGCGCGCTCTGCCGCAAACGGCA
>JBBIJS010000258.1:0-4295 GCA_037445855.1 Chloroflexota bacterium
ACGACGCCGGAGATCGTCGAGCGCGAAGCGCGCGTGATTCTCGCGCAAGTGCATGGGCACTGCGGACACATCTTCAATCTGGGGCATGGTGTGTTGCCGAGCACGCCGATCGAGAATGTGGAGCGACTGGTGGAGGTGGTTCATCGAACGCCATTTGGCAATTGACGGAGACGAGGGTACGCGATAAAATGAGGATGCGGGTGAATTGGGCAAATAACGTTTGAACGAGTGAGGAAACCGAAATGACCACTCTGCTCCTGAAAGCAATGAAGAGAATTGAAGCGCTGCCGCGTGAAATCCAAGATGAAATCGCAGAGCAACTGATGGAGGATGTTCAAAGCGAATTGGATTGGCGGAAGACACTTGCCAAGCCGCAAACCAAGTTAAACAGGTTAGGAGAAAAAGCGCTGCGGGAATCTCGCGCCGGCAAAACAAAGAAAATGGGATTTGACGAATTGTGAACTCCGAACTTTCACCCGATTTCATCAAGCACTTCCGTCGTCTTCCCGAAAGGGTGAAACGTACCGCGCACAAGAATTACGCGTTGTGGAAAGCGAATCCACAACATCCCAGTCTTGAATTCAAGCCCATGAGGGGGACCGAGAACATCTACTCGATCCGCGTTGGGATTGGCTGGCGAGCGGTAGGCATAATGGACGAAGACGAAAACACCATAGTCTGGTTCTGGATTGGCGCGCATAGTGAATATGACAAACTCTTGAAGACACTTTGATAATCAATCTCATCTGATTCGAGTCCTTGCGCCGCGAGGGCTTTTTTGTGTTGACCACGCTAAAAAGTTGGTTGAAGCAGCCAGACTTGGTATCAAAGAACTTCCATCCATCCTTGTTGAGATAGAAAACGAAATGCGAACCATTATTGGCAACAACAAACTGCCGACCAAGGATCAAACCTACTGACTTGATACCTCATAAGCCCTTGGTCAACTAGATTGTAACTTGCTCCCCGCTAACGGAGAATCACTTGGAAAAGAAAGCCGTCCTCCTGATGGCATACGGCACGCCCAACTCGCTCGACGAGATCGAGCCGTACTACACCGACATTCGCGGCGGACGCAAGCCGTCGCCGGAGAATTTGAAGGAACTCATTGCGCGCTACGAACGAATCGGCGGCAGAACGCCGCTGCTCGACATCACGCGCGAGCAAGCGCGCGCGCTGCAAGCGCAGCTCGGCGACGGTTATCGCGTCTACGTTGGGATGAAGCATTGGCATCCGTACATCGCGCAAGCCGTGGACGAGATCGCGCGAGATGGTTTGACGCGCGTAATCGCCATCGCACTCGCGCCGCACTACTCGCGCTTTAGCATCGACGGCTATTTCCAGCGCGTGCGCGACGCCATCGCGAAAACAAATGAGCCGCTGGACGTGACGTACGTCAAAAGCTGGAACGATCATCCGCTGTTCCTGCAATCGATCGCGGAAAGAATGCAAGAGGCGCGGCAGAAATTTGGCGCGCGCGATTGGAATGACAGCGAAGTGATTTTTTCCGCGCACAGTTTGCCGGAACGCATCCTGCAATCGAACGATCTGTATCCGCAGGAACTGCGCGAGACGTGCGAAGGCGTCGCCGCGCGGCTGGGCTTGCCGCGCTGGCGCTTTGCGTACCAGAGCGCGGGGCGCACCGGCGAAAAGTGGCTCGGTCCCGACATCCTTGATACGCTGGATGAAATCGCGTCGCGTAGGGGCGAGCAGCCGCTCGCCCCCACCAACCGCGTGCTCGTCGCGCCGATTGGCTTTGTCGCAGATCATCTGGAAGTTCTGTACGACATCGACGTGGAATGTGCGCAGCGCGCCAAAGCGCGCGGGCTCGAAATGCGTCGCATCGAATCGCCCAACATTAGCCTCACGTTCATCGCTGCGCTCGCCGCGATCGTGCGTGAACATCTTCAGCCCGAATCCATCGCCGCAAAGCCACTTTAGATCCAGCAGCGGCAGAACTGCCAAAGATATTTCGCCGCGCCAACTCTGGTTAGGCAAAAACCCGCACCGAAATTTCTCGGTGCGGGTTTGCAATTCGGCTTGCCTGTGAAAGAGCCGGGCAGATAGCCCGGCTCTTTGCGGCTACACCTTCTTTTTTAAACCTACGTTCCAATAAATCTTGAAGCGACAAAAATCTTGACCGGGCGTTGTCACGCGGCAGGAAATTTCCTGGACCGTGTGTGGGTCGCCGCTCGCCCAATCGATGGCGGCTTCGTAGAAGGCGGAAGGCGCGTGACAGAAATGTGCGTCGGAGTTTGCCGTTGGGCGCTGCAACAGCTCGGCGCAGTACGGGCAATCGTAAATTTCCAAGATGAAATCCTCGCCCTCGCGGCGAAACACGTGGCGATAGCCCATCGCGCGCGACAGCTCGTCGGTTAGACGGCTGAGCGCCATTGCCGCGCGTTCGCGCTTGGAACCCAGCGCGTCGAACGCGCGGAGGAATTGGGCGAACGCCAGCGCGCCGCTCCGCGTCAGGTTCTCAAAGCCGCGCTCGCCGGTGCGGCGGAGGATTTCGCGCGCCTGAATGTCGTCAAACACTTGCCACACCATGCCGATCATCTTTTCGTACTCGCGCTGCGTGATCGATGCCGAATTGTCCATCGGCGGGGGATGTCCGATGTAGCGCTCGAGTCCCGCCAGCGTTAGCACACGGTTCAGCGCGTCGCGGTTCGGCGTCTCTGTGGCGATAATGTCGTACGAGATGCGGATGATAAACGCGGGCATCCGTTTTTCTTCTGGCATCCCTTGCTCCTCGGATTCGATTCTGCTCGTTTGCGCGTTCACGTTTCCTTTGATAGAATGACGCGCGCCAAATCACTCTGACCTTGCCGGGGAGCGATTCTCCGGCGTGGCGGGCTGATTCTCAGAGCCGCGCAATCGCAGCAGCATGAATGCCGCGAACGCGCCGAGCAGCGTGGTGATGAAGACTAGTCCATCCGCGCCGCGCCAATCGACGAACGGTCCGCCGATGCTCGTGCCCAGGAATTGCCCGATTCCAAAGAAGACCGAATACAAGCCCATGATGACGCCGCGATCGGCGGCATGATCCTCGGTGATGTCCGCCAAGTGCGTCAGCGCGGCGGGAGTGAATCCGCTCTGGATAAAAATACTGACGACGAGCAGCAGCGCTAGCGGCATTACCCATGGGGAATCGAGCGAAGGTTGGCGATTCAGCAGAAAGAGGAACAGGCACGTCAAGAAGAGTCCGCCGGTGCCGATCAGCATCACTGTCGTCTTTCTCATCTGCGCAAAGATCAAGCCCCAGAGCGCGATGCCAATAATAAAGACCACCGCGTACGCCGCGCGAATGTTGCCGGCTTCGAAACTATCGAACCGACCGACCAGGAGTTGTCCCGGAAAATTGTTCTTGTCGGTAAGGATTCGCGCCGTGAGGTTGATGAAGACGCCCAAGACCGCGTTGATCGCGATCCATGCTGGCGCAAAGCTGGCGACGCGGGGACTGGTCACGATCCTCCAATAGTGGCGCCAGGTCTCACCCGCCGAAGCCGTGCGGGCGGGGCGGGGACGCTCATCGATCTCATGGATGCCCAGCCAAAGAATCACCAGACTGGCGATGTAGATCAGCGCGTTCAGCGCAAAGGCGGGGCTGGTTAGGGGAATGCCGAAAATAACCGCGGGATGACCAAAGTGTCGCCACAGCCAGCCGCCCAGCGAAAACCCAACGGCGATGCCGCCGATGGTTGCCGCCTCAAAAAAACCGACGACCCGCGCGCGCAGTTTCTGGGAATGTGCCGTCGCTTCGGCGATGAAACTTAGCGTCGCGGGCGCGTTCGCGGCGGTGGAGAGCCCTTCCAGGAGACGCGTGACGATCAAGAGCCACACCACCGTGCTCACCGCGGTCATCTGGACGGCGATCGCGCCAAAGAGCGGACCAAGAATAATAAACAGTTTTCGTCCGTAGCGATCGCTCCACGCCCCAAAGAGCGGCGCGCCGATCAATTCGGCTAGAAAAAATGCGCCGATAATAACTCCACCGAGCGTGTACGAGATTTCGTAGACTTGACCGCCGGTGATCGTGTGCAGTGGGTGACCGGGCGTCTTTGCCGCCGTGTCAATGAAGTTGAGGTAGAACTGGATGTTCTCGCCCATAGCGCCAGCCGCCGCGCGCAGCAGCAAAAAGCCGGCGATGACCGCGACGAGTGAGCGATAGAGATGGGGTGGGGCAGCGGTCAACGATTTCGGGTCGGGTTGCGACATTGATACCTCTTTCGCTCATTATACCACACAGGTACACATCGCCGCAAACTTGTATCAACACGGCGAGCAATTTTGGA
>JBBIJS010000259.1:0-4291 GCA_037445855.1 Chloroflexota bacterium
CGTCCGTCATTTCAACTCCAACGATTTCGCGTCCACGATTCGCCGCGCCATCGCGGCGAACTGCTCCAGCGGCATTGCTTTCAAGTCTTCGCCCGTCCGCAGGCGCACCGCGACGGCGCTCGCTTCCGCTTCCTTGTCGCCGACGACAAGGATGTACGGAATCTTTTGCAGCGTGGCGTCGCGGATCTTGGCGTTCATCCGGTCGCCCCGCGCGTCGATCTCCACGCGCAGTTTTTGGTCGCGCAATTGCGCCGCGACAAATTGCGCGTACTCCGCGTGGCGGTCAGCGATCGGCACGACCATTGCCTGCACCGGCGCGAGCCAGGCCGGGAACGCGCCGGCGTAATGCTCGATCAGGATCGCGAAGAAGCGCTCCATCGATCCGAGCGGCGCGCGGTGCAAGACGACCGGCTGCTTCGCCGCGCCGTCCGTATCGATGTACTCCAGGTTGAAACGCTGCGGCAATTGAAAGTCAACCTGAATCGTGGTGCACTGCCATTTGCGACCGAGCGCGTCTTTGACCATGATGTCGAGCGCGGGACCGTAGAATTTCGCCTCGCCTTCCGCGACGATGTACTTGACGCCGCGCGAATCGAGCGCCGCTTTGATCGCGTTCTCCGCGTTGTTCCACTGCTCGTCCGCGCCGAGGTATTTCGTCTTGTTGCGCGGATCGCGCACGCTGACCCACATCTCGAAATCATGGAAGCCAAACACGCCGAACTGGGACAGCGATTGATCGAGCACTTGCAGGAATTCGGATTGAATCTGGTCGGGGCGGACGAAAATGTGTGCGTCGTCCTGCGTGATCATACGCACGCGCAGCAACCCGTTCAGCTCGCCCGATTGCTCGCGGCGATACACCGTCGCGATTTCGGCGATGCGCACCGGCAAATCCTTGTACGAGCGCATCTCGGATTTGTAGACCATCATGTGCATCGGGCAGTTCATCGGTTTGACCAGATGCTCGACGCCGTCGATGTCCATCGGCGCGTACATCTTGTCGCCGTAGAGGTCCCAATGCCCGCTCGTGATCCACAGCTGCTTCTTGCCGATGTGCGGCGAGTAGACGTGCTGGTAGCCGCGCTCGACCTGGTTTTCGTAAATGAAATCCTCGATGATCTTGCGAATCTGCGCGCCTTTGGGCAACCAGATCGGCAAGCCCTGCCCAACTTCTTCCGGCAGAATGAACAAGCCAAGTTCTTTGCCGAGCTTACGGTGGTCGCGTTTCTTCGCTTCCTCGAGCCGCCAGAGGTAAGCGTCCAGATCTTTTTTCGATTGCCAGACCGTACCGTAGACGCGCGTGAGCTGCGGATTCTTCTCGCTGCCGCGCCAGTACGCGCCGGCGATGGACAGCAGCTTGAGCGCGTCGGCGGGCACGTCGCCGGTATTCGCGACGTGCGGACCGCGGCAGAGATCGACGAACTGGTCGTGCGTGTAGGTCGATACGCTCGCCGCCGCGTGCGTCGCGGCTTCGCCGTGCTCGCCCATCTCGCCGCGCGCGAGCGCTTCGACCTGATCGAGCTTGAACGGCTGATCCGCGAATTTTTGGCGCGCCGCGTCGATGGAGAGTTCGGCGCGCAGGAATGGATACTTGCCGGCAATGATCTCTTTCATCCGCGCCTCGATCGCCGGCAAATCTTCCGGCGACAGCGCGCGCGGCAGTTGGAAATCGTAATAGAAACCTTCCTCAATCGCCGGACCGAAACCGAGTTTGGCGCCGGGCAGAATGTCCATGACCGCCTGCGCCATGATGTGCGCGGCGGAATGGCGCAGCGAATGTAGTTGGTCGTCCATGTTGTTACTCTCCGTTTGACCACGCGAGGTGGTCGCGAATTATTGTGGTGCGGGTAGTGCCGGTCTCGTCTTCAGTCACGGCGACCACCTCCTTTCTACAATACCTTCGTCAAAATATTTTTCATCCGCGAATCACGCGAATTTTCGCTAATCTCTGCTGTTTCCTTCGCGTAATTCGCGGACAGTAAGGTCTTAGAGCGGTCTGGCGAACCTATTGTTCTAAGGACTCGAAAGTATCAAAACGACCGCAACGAAGAGCCCAGCGGCGACGAATATCCCCTGGACAATTGCAACAAGCATGCCGAAATTGACCTGGGCGGGAGTTTGTGCGGTTTCCGAACGGATGACCATCGGCTGGAACGGTCGCCGGACGGCAGCCCACCAGCCGTTAATCATAAACCATGCCCCACCGGTGAGCATGGCAACGACTAGTCCAACGAAGAACGATCCATCGTCCACGCGATACTGGATTCTCGCGGTCGCCCACGAAACCAGCGCAAGCGATCCCAAGAAGAGCAGTACAAGAATCGAGAATCGGATCATGGCGGGTTCCCCTCAGCGCTGAAAGTTACCCGGGTCAAAGACAAGACGAGCTAGGCGTGCGCGGTTTTTAAAAAGTTACTTGACTCGGCAGTTGAAACTGCATCAACAAGTGCTCGAAGCCCTGCCTTCGCAGACTGACCAGCCGACGCAGGTCGGCTTTGTGCCGTTGTTGCAGCGATTTCAATCGCCCGGCGCGACTATTGAAAAGCTCTGGCTAGAAGACGTGCGCGTGCCTTGACAAATATTTTGAAATGCGGTACAACGCTATTTAGAACACGGGTTCTATTCTTGCGAGGAATGTGATGGACTTACTTGACCTGCCGGCTTATTTCGATCCCATCGACCGCATCGAAGGCGTCGTCTCCACGTTCCGCAACGCGGACTGGGACAACGCGTACCGTGAGCGCGGTTTCGTTGGCGTCATCGCCGAATTCTTCGCGTGCGTCACCTCTGCGAACGCGCCGACGATTCGCGTCGCGCGCGACTCGCATTGGCGCGGCATCGATATCGAACGGCTGCTCAAGCGGCACGGCGTCAAGGTCTGGGATCGCGGCATTGCCGGCGACGATCTCTATTTCTGCGTCAAGCGCCGCCAGGTCGAGTGGGCGGAGTATCTGCTGCTCCGCGCCGGCGTGCCGGTCACCAGCGTGCTGACCGACCCGCGCAACGCGGACTATGCCGAACGGTACGCGCCGGGCTCCGAGCCGCCGAATCGCAAAGAGCGCTCCAATTCCGCGGATAATTGGATCGACCAAGTGCTTTCCTTCTTCCGCTAAGAAAACCTCAACTACAAAGACACGAAGGCACAAAAAAATCTATTCTTCGCGGCTTGGTGCCTTACGGTCTAATCCTCTTTCTCCACCGTAAAGAACTCGCCGGTCTCGACCAGCATATACGTTTCCAGATACGCGGTCGCATCGTCATGCTTGGCGACGCGCACCGCGACGCCGCGATGCGTGGCGGCTTCGGTCAGCTCCTGCAATTGCATCAGCGTGCGCTGGATGGACAGGATGCGGATCAAGTGCTCCGCCCACCGCGCGGCGTAGATGCGGCGATTCTCTTCGCCGCGGGTGCCGGCTTCCGGCGCCTTGACGACCGCGATATCGTCCGCGCTGATCTCGCCATCGACCAAGACCTCCGGCGCGCGGAACGTGCCCAGCGTATGTTGATCGATCGGCAGCGCGGTTTTCTCGTACGCCGCGATCAGGCGCGCGACGATCTCTTCGTTCTTCGGCTGACCGCGTCCGATGTGATTCACGTTCGCGGCGATGAGCAACTCCATCGGCGCGACCTGGCAGCGCACCGCGTCGACGCGCGCGCGCAGGCAAACGTACTGCGGGTTGTCGCTGTATCCCATCACGTCGAAATCCGGCGCCAGCCACGCGGCAACCGATTTTTGGCGCAGCGCGCAATCGACCCGCAGCGTTTTCGACCCGGGCTTGAGACCCTCTTCTGAAATCGCGTCCAGATCGTCGGCTCGAACATAGACGTATACATCTTTCGTTGCCATAAAACTCCTTTCGCTGTTTTCGCGCGCGGCGCGCACCCGTTTTTGAAAAAACAAAACTCCCACATCCCGATTGGGACGAGAGAGTTCTCCCGTGGTTCCACCCAGATTTGCACACGCGCGCCGATGAGCCCATGCACACTCTATTCGCTGGTAACGGCAGCGTCCGGGGTCATCGACCCAGCTCGCAAGTGGTTTTCGTTAGGCGCTCGTCGACCCGGCTCTCAGTCTCGGCGGGTCTTCCTGTGACGGTGTCCCCAACTACTCGGCTTGATCATTGCTTTTGTGTATGAGTGGGCGGTATAGGAGTCGAACCTATGACCTCTACGATGTCAACGTAGCGCTCTAACCAACTGAGCCAACCGCCCGAATCGCAAAGCGGCATTTGCGAATGTAGAAATATTATACCACAAAAAAACGGCTTGGCAAGCCGAGCGAAATCCGCGC
>JBBIJS010000260.1:0-4193 GCA_037445855.1 Chloroflexota bacterium
GGGCGCTCGCCGGCGGAGCGCACGTTGCTGTTCATCCACGGCTTTGGCGGATACGCGATGCAATGGGAGCAGCAACTGATCGAGTTCGCGGACAGGCATCGCGTGGTCGCGTTGGACTTGCGCGGACACGGTTTGTCGGATCGCCCGGCGAGCGCGTACACGACGGACGAACTGATCGGCGATATCGAGCGCGTGGTCGAAGCGCTGCGGCTGCCGCAGAAATTCGTGATCCTGGGACATTCGTTTGGCGGCGCGCTCGCGGCATCGTACGCGGCTAAACACCCCGACCGCGTCGAGCGACTGGTCCTCGTCAGTACCTCGGTCGAGTTCGAGCTTACTCCACTCATCCAATTCGCCTTTCAGTTGCCGACCGTGCTGGCGGAGCCGATCCGCGCGTTGTTTCCCAAAGCGCTCGCCGCCCCCGCGTCAGTTCTGAAGACGATGTACCACCACGCGCTGAAAAAATGGAAGGGCGAAGAGGTGCTGCCGCGCGTGAGCGCGCCAACCCTCGTCATCATCGGTCACCGCGACAGTGTGTTTAAACAATCGTCGTACGATGCGGTGCCCGACCGCATTCCTGGCGCGCAGATCGCCAAGATTCCCGTCTCCGCGCACCTGGTTCAGCTGGAGCGACCCGACGCGGTGAACCGCGCGCTGGCGCGCTTTCTCGGCGGCGCGGCGGTCACGTGGCGCGAGGGACGCGAACGCGAAACCATCGACCAGATCAAGCAGCGCCCCTGGCTGCGGCGGTACGAGTCTGAGGTGCCGTTCACGCTCGCGTATCCGGCGCAGCCGCTGTATGGTTTTCTCGATTCCGCCGCGCGACGCTATCCGCGCCACCGCGCGATTGTGTTTTACGATCACGCGCTCACTTTTCGCGAATTGAATGAGGCGACGAATCGTTTCGCCAACGCGCTGATCGGGCTGGGCGTAAAGAAAGGCGACCGGGTTGGGCTACTGCTGCCGAACTCGCCACAAATGGTGATAGCGTATTATGGCGCGCTGAAGGCAGGCGCGGTGGTCGTCAGCATGAACCCGCTCTTCAGCGCCGACGAACTCGCGCAACAGATTATCGATTCTGGCGCGGAGACGCTCGTCGCCATGAGCGTGTTTCACGACCTGGTCAAAGGCGTCAAGCCGAATACGCCGCTCCAGCGCGTGATCCTCACGAACATCAAAGAGTATTTTTCGCCGCTGCGCCGCGCGCTGTTTGCGATGGTGCGCGAGGAGCGCGAGGGTCATCGCATCGAGCTGCGCGGCGAAGAAAACGCGTACGCGTTTCAGGAGCTGCTCGCGCGCGCGTCGAGCGTTCCGCCCACGCTGGAAGTGACGCCCGGCGAGCTCGCGTTGATTCAGTACTCCAGCGGCACGACCGACGAGCCCAAAGGGGTGATGCTGACGCACGCGAATCTCGTCGCAAATACGACGCAGTTGCGGCATTGGATCACCGGCATCGAAGAAGGCGGCGAGGTGGTCCTCGGCGTTCTGCCGTTTTCACATTCGTACGGCATGACGACCGGGATGAACCTGGGCATCGCGATTGCCGCCACGCTGATCTTGCTCCCGACGTTTTCGACGCGCGAGGTGCTCCAAGTCATCAAGCGCTATCGTCCGTCACTTTTTCCCGGCGTGCCGACGATGTACCTCGCCATCAATCAATATCCGAGCGTGCGTCGATTTGGATTAAGATCGATTAACGCCTGCGTGAGCGGCGCGGCGCCGCTGCCGCTCGAAGTGCAGGAAGCGTTCGAGAAACTGACGCGCGGCAAATTGGTCGAGGGCTACGGGCTGACCGAAGCCAGTCCGGTGACGCACGCCAATCCGATTTTCGGTCAGCGCAAGACCGGCACGATCGGCGTGCCGCTGCCGGACACAGACGCCAAGATCGTCGATATGGAGACGGGACAGGACGCGCCGAAAGGTGCGATCGGCGAACTCGTCGTGCGCGGTCCGCAAGTGATGCGCGGATATTGGAATCATCCGGCGGACACCGCGCGCGTGCTCCGCGACGGTTGGTTATTTACCGGCGACCTCGCGCGGGAGGACAGCGACGGGTATTTCCAGATCATCGATCGCAAGAAAGATATGATCCTGGCAGGGCATTTCAATGTTTACCCGCGTGATATCGAAGAAGTGCTGTACGAAAACCCCAAAGTGCTGGAGGTCGCGGTCGCGGGCGTGCCGCCGGAGAGTGGCGAGCAAACGGTCAAGGCGTACGTGGTTTTGAAGAAAGGGGAAATGGCGACGCCGGAGGAGTTTGTTGAATTTTGCCGGATGCGCCTGGCGGATTACGCGGTGCCGCGCCTGATCGTGTTCCGCGAACAATTGCCCAAGACATTTGTCGGCAAGGTGTTCAAGCGAAAGCTAACTGAAGAGGAGAAAAGCTAGTGGACAGTGGGTAGTGGTCAGTGGCTGATTTGCTTCTGACCACTTCCCACCACCCACTGACCACTATGCCCTTACTTGCTCTCTTCCTCGTTCTCATCGCCGCGGTGCTGCACGCGTTTTGGAATTTGCTCGCGAAGGACGCACGCGATTCTTCTGCCTTTATGTGGTGGGGCGTCAGCGTCGGCGCGGTGTGGTACGGGGCGTGGGTGCTGACGCAGGTGTGGGCGGGTCTGCCGCGCGAAATCTGGCTGCTCTTCGCGGCAAGTCTCTCGATGGAAGTCGCGTACGTCGCGCTCATCACGCGCGGCTACGCCAGCGGCGACCTCTCGCAAGTCTATCCTATCGCACGCGGCGCGCCGCCGCTGTTGATCGCGCTGTTCAGCGCGATTTTTATCGGCGAGCGACTGCCGGCGCTCGGCTACGTCGGCATCGCGCTGCTGGTTGTGGGCGTCTACCTCGCGAGTCTGCCGTCGCTTGACGATCTGTGGAAACCGCTGCGTGCGTTGTCGCATCGACCGGCGCAGTGGGCGCTCCTCGCCGCGTTCACCGTCGCGGTTTACTCGACGCTCGATAAAATTGCGATGGGTTATGCGACGCCGCTGGTGTACAACGCGTGGGTCTACGCCGGCATTGGACTTGGCTACGCGCCGGTCGTCTGGTCGCGCGTGAACCGCGCAAGCACGCTCCGCGAATTCAGGACGAACTGGCGGCGCATCGCGATCGGCAGCGTCGCGACGGTCGGCAGCTATCTGCTCGCGCTCACCGGGATGGCGATGACCGCCGCGAGTTATGTCGGCGCGGTGCGCGCGACGAGCGTGGTGATCGGCGCGCTGTTCGGCTGGCGGCTGCTGAAGGAGAGTTTCGGCGCGGTGCGCGTGTTCGCGGCGGCGACGATGGTGATCGGTCTGACGCTGGTCGCGGTGGCGCGATAGTCGTTAGGTGATCAATTTTTTCTTGGGACATTCTATTCTGCATTCCGCATCGCGCGTTCGAGCAAATCGGTTACTTGTAATTGGCTTGCCATTCGGCGCAGATACGTTTGATCAAGCGCGCTGCTTTGGGTTTTCAACATACCAAGAATGTCGCGCCATTGGCGTTCGGAAACACTACCGCCGGTTTTGTACCATTCAAGTTTAGCAAGAATCGTATCCTCCGCCGTCGCGATGTATGCGGTGCGTTCAGGATCGGTGGCGACAACTTGGCGCGTGCGCCGCGCAAACTGGGCATCGTCGAACGCGCGTTTTTTGCGGACGAAAATATCTACCTTGAAACTGGTGGCGAGATGAATCGCGTTGAAACTGCGCTGTGCGCGAATCGCATCAAGCACCGCCTCTTGCGCGATATAGAATTCGCCGGAGAGCGCGCGCACGAGCGGCGCGGCGTGTTCGCTTTTCAAATCAGCAACGAGGTCGGCGTCGATGGTTGCGCGCGGTTCGCCGTACAACGCGCTGGCAAGCGACCCTCCGACGAGATAGGGGACATTGAGTTTGTCGAGTTCTTGAATCACGCGCAAGGTAATGGCGATGGGTTCAGTCATCATTCCGCTTGCCTCGTCAGCGCGCCATAGACACGCGTCGCCAATTCGTCGCCTAGCCAGAGACCCGCCAAGCGGCGCGAGAGTTCTGCCGCGCTCGCTTTGGGATAGCGTTGTTGCAATCCAGTCAGCGCGAGTCCACGCACGGTTGAATTCATTTGCGCGACCAGTTCCAATTTGCGCCACGCGGGCATTGCGCGCCAAATGCCAATTTGCACGCGCTCAGCTTCGGGGTGGGTGTCTTGGGATAAGGTGGTCATTTCTGTTGCTC
>JBBIJS010000261.1:0-4191 GCA_037445855.1 Chloroflexota bacterium
TGATGAGCTCGACGCCGAGTTCGCGCGCTTTGGCGACGACGACCGCGCTCGCGCGGTCCTTGAACGACGCGGTTGGGTTGCGTCCGTCGTCTTTGAGATACAGGCGACTCAGCCCAAGTTCCGCGCCCAATGTCTTGGCGTGGTACAGCGGCGTCCAGCCGACCGCGAGCGGCGGCGCGGATTTCGCCGCATCGTCCAGCGGCAGCAAGTCCGCGTACCGCCAGATCGAGAAATCGCGCGACTCGGAAATCTTGCGCGGGTTCGTTTTCGCCGCGATTTCTTTATAATCGAAAATCGTGTCGAGAATTCCATCGTCGCCGTGCTTGGGGCAGACGTAGCGCGTGGTCTTGGGGTCGAGTTCGTCACCGCAGAGGGTGCATTTGAAGTGATAATTGGTCATCGTTTCACCGTCGGGTAGGGGCGAGGCATTCGCCAACGCGCCTGCAGGATAAATTCGAGCAAAGGATAAACCAAACACGCTTTCTGGCAAGCAAGGTTGAGCGAATGCCTCGCCCCTACGCGTTTGTCATCATCGCCCGCGCCCGCGCCGCAAGCTCTGGATTCGTCGCCGCCGCAAGAGCCGCCGCGCGCGCGAAATCGATTTGCGCGTTCTGAACGTCTCGCGTGGCGCGGCGCGCGGTGCCACGCCAGTAGAAGAATTCCGGGATGTTCGGATCTCGCGCGATGGCTTGATCGAATTCCGGCAGCGCCTTCGCCGCGCCGCCGCGTTGCAACAGGCATAGCGCCAGCCCGTAATGGGCGCGCGCCGCGAGCTGGGGATCGTCTCCCGCGTGCGCGGCGGCGGTCCGAAAGCTCTTTTCCGCGTCAGTGTAGCGTTTCTGCGCCAAACGGATCTGTCCAATGTTGTACCACGCGCGCGAACTCTGCGGATCGATCTTCAGCGCCGCGCGGTAATCGTCAACCGCCAGATCGGGCTTGCCTTGCGCCGCGAAAAAGTTGCCGCGCGTGATGAGCGGATCGACCGCGCCAGGACGCGCGGCAATCGCCGCGTCGAGCGCGGGGAGTTGCCGAGCAGCGCCGGCGTACAAACCGACCTCCCAGCGTCGGAGCCACACACTGCGATCGGTCACCCAGAGCGCCACGACGAGCGCGGCTTGTGAGACGAAAAGCGGAATGCCGAGCAGCGGACTGGTGAAATAGATCGTCGTCCAGTCGCCTTCAAAGCCGGCGAACGTGAGCAGCGGATAGCCGACGAGCGACCAGCCGAGCTGGATGCGCGCAAACGTGAGGATCGTATACTTGATCCACGCCTTGTGGGTGAAGCGCAAGAAAATCAACGGAAGAAATCCGTAGATGACGGAAACCAAATTTCCGGACAGCGCGATCCACCAATCTTGCAGCGCGGTAAATCGTCCTTCCGGAATCACATAGCCGTAGAAGAGCGCGTAATGGAATCCGCCGCCAAACCAGTTGACCGTTCCCCCCACCTGGTACGTCGCCACGGCGTGTCCCAGTTCGTGGAAGAATACGCCGATCGGAATGAAAACGAAAAAGGCGATCTGGCTCGCCAGTTGGCGGTCGAATGGCGTGAGCGCATCGTCCGTGAACGCGCGCCAGTTCTTCACGAGCGTCCAAACCGCGCGCGCGCCGAGGAAAACGTAGAAGAGAGAAAGGAGATCGAATAAGCTCATGAGATGTCTGTAGACAAGTAGACAGGTACGCAAGTAGACAAGGCGAATTCACTTGTCTACTTGTATCCTTGTTTACCTGTTTACTGTTGCGTAATCCGCGTCCCGGTTTCGCCCTTCAACGCGCGTTCGATATTTTCGGGATTGGTGATAAGCGCGTCTTTGCCGCCGGCTTCGAGATACCAGATGATCGCTTGAACCTTGGGACCCATCGATCCTTTGTGAAAGTGTCCCTCGGCGAGATATTTTTTTGCTTCGGCAAGCGTCAGGTGATCGAGCCATTTCTGGTCGGGCTTGTTATAGTTCAGCGCGACCTTTTCGACCGCGGTCGAAATCAGGAACAGATCGGCTTTGATGCTGCGTGCGAGCAGCGAGCCGGCAAAATCTTTGTCGATCACCGCTTCCACGCCGGCGAGTTCGCCATTCTTCTCGACCACCGGGATGCCACCGCCGCCGGAGCAGACGACGACGAACCCGGCTTTGATGAGCGATTCGACCGCGTCGCGCTCCACCAACGCTTTCGGCAGCGGCGACGGAACGACGCGTCGCCAACCGCGCCCCGCGTCCTCGACGACGGACCAGCCCTCTTTCTCTTTGTGTCCGAGCGCCGCGTCCTTGTCCATGAACGAGCCAATCGGCTTGCTGGGGTTTTGGAAGGCGGGATCGCTGCTGTCGACCAGCACCTGCGAGACGACCGTCGCGGCTTGCTTCTGGATGCCGCGCTTTTTGAATTCATTCCGCAGCGCGCGCTGGAACATATAGCCGATCGCGCCTTGCGTGTCCGCGCCGCAGTAATCGAGCGGCACGGGATGCAGTTCGTTGACCGACAGTTCAGAACGGCGCAGGATAAAGCCGACCTGCGGACCGTTGCCGTGCGTCAGCACGACGTCCCAGCCCTGCTCGATCATGCCTGCGACGTGAATGCTGGTTTCGACTGTCGCGGCGTATTGGTCAGGGATCGCCTGGTGTTTGCTATCTTTGATCAGCGAGTTGCCGCCTACGGCGACGACTGCAATTTTGGACATATCGTATTACTCCTTGTGATTTTGATCGGGGAGACAGGTAAACAAGTAAACAGGTAGACAAGTTAAGACTCGTCGGGGTCTTGAGTCTCATAGTCGGCGGGTTCTTCTTTAGCGGTACGAGTTCCGCCGTAGAGCTCATCGCCAGCGCGCTGTTTGCGGACATAAGCCATAAAGCCGTTCAACGTTCGTTCGGTCTCGCGGATCAGCGCATAGAAGGATTCAAAGTATTTCGGCTCGCTGTAGCCGAGAACCTGGGCGTTGATCAAGTGTGCCAGTACTTCATCCAGCGAACCGCGCGCGTTCGAGTAGAATTTGAGACTGTCGAGATAGTGAAAGCGTCCGTAACCTTCAGCAATGTTTGCCGTGACACTTTTGGACGCGCGGCGGATTTGCGAAACCAAATCATATTTCTCATCAGCCGGTAACGCCCGCGCAAACTCGTGCGCGTTCACGACCACATCCAACGCAAGATTGAAACATTCCAAATCCTCAAAGCCGCGCTTTCCTGGTGCCCCAGGCGAAGAGTACGTCGCTTTCCGCAACTCCATCGCGCCTCCTTGTTTACTTATATACCTGTCTCAGTACATCACAGATTTGAGGAGAAGGCGTTCTCTAACGCCGTCTATGTCACGGAAATCGCTTGGTTTTAGCACCGCCGCGCTAGAGAGCGCTGGCTCCTCGCCCAAATTGCGATGTACTGTGTCTACCTGTCTACTTGTCTACTCGTTTCCTTACCTACGACATCGTCAACGCCATCACCGCTTTTTGAGCGTGCAAGCGGTTCTCGGCTTCATCGTACACGACGGACTGCGCGCTGTCGATCACGCCGTCGGTCACTTCGATGTTGCGGTCTGCCGGCAGCGGGTGCATGTAGATCGCGTCGGGCTTGGCGAGTTTCATCCGCCGCTCGTCGGTGATCCACGACGAATACTTGCTGATGATCTTGGCGCCTTCTTTTTCGTCCGGCGTGTGCACCATCGCGCCCCACGACTTGGCGTAGACGATGTCGGCGTCTTTGAACGCGGCATCCATATCGTCCACCACTTCAAAGCCCACGCCGAACTTTCTTGCTTGCTCGCGCGCTTGGTCCATAATCTCCGGCATCAGTTTGAACTCCGGCGGATGCGCGAGGACGACGTCCATCCCAAAGCGCGGCATTTGCAAGATCAGCGATTGCGGCACCGACATCGGTTTCTGGTACGAGGCGGCGTACGCCCACGACACGACCATTTTCTTGCGGCGCAGGTCGCGTCCCTTTTTCTCGACGATGGTCATCAGGTCGGCGAGGATCTGGAACGGGTGATAGATTTCGCACTGCATGTTGAACACCGGCACGCGCGAATATTTCGCGACCTCGTTGAGGTACTTGTTGCCGACGCCCCAATCGACGTGGCGAATGGCGATGCCGTCGAAATAGCGTCCGAAGATTTCGCCGATCTCTTTCGGCGTGTCGCCGTGCGCGATCTGCGTCGTGCGCGATTCGATGAACGCGCCGTGTCCGCCGAGCTGCGCGATGC
>JBBIJS010000262.1:0-4187 GCA_037445855.1 Chloroflexota bacterium
CGCAACTGCGCGTGTTGTATCGACCGGCAGAAAAACTGGCGGTTTACGGACCGGACTATCGCGCGCAATTGCCGGGCGACGGAAAGCTCGTCGGCTTGGTGCTGGTCAGCGAAGATCAAGGGCTGGACGCGATTCCAAAGATCATCGATCCGAAAACCGGCGTGGAAGACCTGGTCAAACGCGCGTGGTCGATGGGTTATTTGGAAGGCAATCTGACGCTGCTCGACGGCGCGGGCAGGAGCCGTATCTACGGCGGGCACGAGGACTGGGCGGACGGCGGATTCTATTTCAATCGCGGCTACACCGATCCACCCGGCGGATCGAATCGACCGTTCGGCGGAATCCTGCGCTACAAGGACGGCGCGGACGGCTACGCGACGATCTTTCGGTATTTCGACGACTTGTCGGCGTTCCAATTCAAAAAAGGTTTGCAGATGAATCTGGGGCACGGAACCTGGGACAATAATTTCCCGGTCAAGTTCGGCGTGACGGCATATTACTATGCGGCAGTAAAATGAAAACCGCGCTTTTCGGACAGGAGAGATTTCGCAGGATACCACAACGCACGTGTAATTGCCAAGCCCGCAAGTATCACTGCTCTTTCCAAGCGAACGCGAGGGTTTTGGAATTCCGTTGCTCGAGGCGGCGCTGGCGCGTCTTCCAATCTTCTGCGCCGATCTGCCGGCGTTCCACGAAACCGCGCGCACGCACGTTCGCTATTTCACGCGCGACGAAGCGCCCAACGCGATTGCCGCGCGGATCGCGGACTATCTCGCCAACGATTCGGTGTATCAATTCAAACAGCGCGTCCGGCGAGAGTTTAGCTGGGAGCGGATTTTCGCCGAATGCCTCGAACCGCTCGCGCAAGACGCGTGAATGGTTTTGAGTTCGGCAAAAGCAAAGGATTGAAACAAGATGCCGAATGAAGAACGCGACGTGCTCGTCGCCGGAACGTCGCGGGAAGAAATCGAAATGCTCTTGCCCTTCGCGCGCGCGGTTGCCGGTTCGCCCAGCCACATTCTCGTCGTGGGCTTGGTGGCGGTCCCGCCGCAGGACTCGCTCAGCGCCGGCGCGCTCGATGCGCGCCGCCTCCGCGAGGCGATCGAACCATGCGCGCTCCGTCTCGGCGCGCGGGCGACCGTCCGCGTGGGGCACGATGTTTGGCGCGAGCTGAAAAAAGTCATTGCCGAAGAGCCACGTCCCCTGGTCTTGTTGCGGCAAGACCGCCCGCCGCCGCAGGATTGGGCGCGCGGCTTGCCGTGTGAAATGGCAATGGTCAAACGCCCTTTGCCAAAAGACCTTCGACGGATTCTGCTCCCCATTCGCGGCGGTCCCCACGCCGCGCTCGCACTGCGACTTGCGCTTGCGCTTGCCGAGTCGCGCCACGGCGAGATCACGCTGCTTCATGCGGTTTCACCGGCGGAGCGCAAAACGGAATCCTACCAGGAATTACTCGCGCACTTGGACGAATTGCCGCAGATTACGCGCCGACTCAACGTGCGGGGCGAGGCAAGTCAATCCATCATCGCGGCGGCGCGCGGGCATCAACTGATTGTGATGGGAGCGATCGCCAAGCCGCGTCCCGACGGACCGCTGATCGGACCCACCGTGGCGCGCGTGTTGAATGGAGTTAGGATCCCCACCCTCGTGGTCAAGTCGCCTCTGCCGTGGCCCACACTGAATGACCCGGTTCTCGAACCCGTGCCGGTGGATTATACGATCTCGGTGGTCGTGGACAAATGGTTTGCGGAGAATACCTTTCACGCGCACGAATTCCAGGATTTGAAGCATTTGGTGCGGCTCAAAGAACAGCAAGGGCTGACGATCAGTCTCTGCCTGCCGGCATTGAATGAAGAAAAAACCATCGGGAAGATCATCAGGGTCATGCGGAATAAATTCATGGAGCAATACCCGTTGCTCGATGAAATTGTGGTGATCGATTCCAACTCGACCGACCGCACGGTTGAAATCGCCAAGAGAATGGGAATCCCCGTAATGAAACATTCGGAGGTATTGACCCAATATGGAGTTGGGTCGGGCAAGGGCGCAGCGTTGTGGAACAGTCTGTACATCTTGCGCGGCGATTTGATTGCGTGGATCGATACGGACATCGTCAATATCCACCCGCGCTTTGTTTATGGAATACTGGGACCCCTCATCCGCGAGCCGCATCTGATGTACGTGAAGGGCTTTTATCAGCGCCCCCTGCGAGTGGGCGGCAAACTCGAAGGGCGCGGCGGAGGGCGCGTGACCGAACTCGTCGCGCGTCCACTCCTCAATCTATTCTACCCGGAACTTTCGGGTTTCATCCAGCCGCTCGCCGGCGAGTACGCGGGGCGGCGTCAAGCCCTGGAAGCGGTGCCTTTCTTTGGCGGTTATGGCGTGGAAATCGGTTTGCTCATCGATCTCTGGTCGCGCTATGGTTTACGCGCGATGGGTCAAGTCGATTTGGAAGAACGGGTGCACCGCAATCAATCGCTCATGGCGCTTTCCAAAATGGCGTTTGAGATCATCCAAATCATCATGCACCGCGTCGGACAAGCCCGCGGAGTCGCGTTGGTCAATGAGTTTAACAAGAGTATGAAATTGGTTCGCTATGCGCGGCAAGAATTCCAACTCGACGTAGCCGACATTCGCACCCGCGAACATCCCCCGATGATCACCATTCCAGAGTATCGCGCTCGGCGCGGCGATGACCCAAGCGGCGGATAGTCCGTACCGGTCGGTAGGGGTGAGGCATTCGCCCATAGGAACCGAGAACGAAATCTTGATATGTGAACATTTTTTCTCTACAAGGAGATTTCCCAATGACCTACCTCGACCGCGCGAATGCGCTGAAAGATAAACTGATCGCGATCCGCCGCGACCTGCACGAACATCCGGAACTCGCATTCCAAGAAGTGCGCACCGCGCAGCGCGTCGCGGAGACGCTGCACGACCTCGGCATCGAGTACGAAACCGGCATCGCCAAGACCGGCGTCATCGCGTACCTCGGCGAAGGCGAACCGCGCCTCGCGCTGCGCGCGGATATGGACGCGCTGCCGATCCGCGAAGCGAACGCCGTCGCGTACAAATCGCAGAACGCCGGCGTGATGCACGCGTGCGGACACGACGCGCACACCGCGGGGCTGCTCGGCGCGGCGATGATCCTCAACGAGGATTTTGCGGCAGGCAAGCTGAAGGGAACGGTGAAATTGATCTTCCAGCCCGCGGAGGAGAACGTCGGCGCGGACGGCAAGAGCGGCGGACAGTTGATGGTCGAAGAAGGTGCGCTGAACGACGTGGACGCGGTCATCGGCATGCACATCATCAGCACGCTGCCGTCGAACGAGGTGTACGTCCGCGCCGGTCCGTTCATGGCGGCGGTCGATACGTTCGAAGGCGACGTGATCGGACGCGGCGGGCACGGCGCGTATCCGCACGAGGCGCTCGATCCGATCTGGCTCGCCGCCCAAGTCGTCAACGCGATTCACGGCATCATCTCGCGGCGGACGAACCCGACCAAAGAAGGCGTAATTTCCGTGACGATGATCCACGCCGGCACCGCGTCCAACATCATTCCGGAATCGGTGCATCTCACCGGCACGATTCGTAGTTTCGAAAAAGAAGTGCGCGAGCAACTGCACGCGGATTTGGACAAGGCGTTTTCGGTCGCCCGCGCGCTCGGCGGCGATTACGATCTGAAAATCATCCCCGGCTACCCGCCCACCGTGAACGATCCACAAATGACGGAGTTCGTCCGCACGATGGCGACCGATTTGGTCGGCGCGGCGCGGGTGAAAGAGGGAGAGATCCACATGGGCGCGGAGGATTTCAGTTTTATGGCGCGCGCCAAGCCCGGCTGCTTCTTCAACGTCGGCGCGAAGAAGGACGGCGTCCATCGCCCGCATCACAATCCGAATTTCGACATCGACGAGAACGCGATTCCGACCGGCGCGGCGCTGATGGCGGAGGCGGCGCGCCAATTCCTTACGCGTAAATGAGTCTGGGGGTTGCCCATAAATCAAGTTCACCGCGGAGACGCTGAGGTCGGGGAGAAGAACTAGGTAAACGCTACGTTCTCTGCGCTTCTGCGCTGAGTTTTGGGTAATCATCAGAAAATCAGAAATGAGTGTCTTGGCGAACGCGCCGCGATGTGATAGAATGTTGCCGCAACGAAGAACTCGCGACTAGCCGCTGATGACCAA
>JBBIJS010000263.1:0-2969 GCA_037445855.1 Chloroflexota bacterium
GGGGCTATGCTACCACTCCGACAACCTGCTAGCCACTGCGAGGATCGGTCTTGGTGCGCGACCGGCGTCCAGCTCTCGTGCCGCTGCTGATGGCACTGGCGTGTTTGATGTCCATGCCCAACCGCGTGGGCGCGGGGATGAGAATGACCCCGCCGCCCATTCCGCTCATCGCACTGACAAAACCGGCGACAATCGAAACGAGGAACAGCATGAGAAAAGATACAGTGAGTTTCTTTACGCTTGCATTTGAGATAAAATCGTTCTCCGTTGCCTGCTGGAGATGATACCCGATTTGCGTATGTTGTCAAGGAACGCGCCGCGCCTCAAATCGTTGCATTACCGCGCCTTTTCCGCTATAATACCCGCGCTTTCAAACTGAAACCGGACTGGGAACACCATGAGCAAAATCAAAGTCTTGATGACCTTGCGATTTACCGAAGACCAGGTTAACCGCGTGCGCGCGGTCTCGCCGCAACTGGACGTGGTTCAACGGTCGGTGCGCGACGATTGGGATCCCACCGATACCACCAGTATGTTCGACGGCGACGAAGAGATCGTCTACTGCTTTATGCCGCCGCGCAACCTCGCCGCCGTGCCGCGCTTGAAATGGGTGCAGCTGCACAGCGCAGGCATCAACCAGCTCATCAACAACCCTCATCCGATCTTGCAAACGGACCTCCGCATCACCACGTCGAGCGGCATCCACGATATTCCCATTGGCGAATTTGCGATTGGAATGCTGCTCGCGCTTGCGCGGCGCGTACCGCAGATGGTGCGCCAGCAGGACCGCGCCGAATGGCCCAAGCACAAATGGGAATTATTTCTCGGGACGGAACTGCGCGGCAAGACGCTTGGCATCGTTGGCTACGGCAGCATCGGGCGCGAAGCGGCGCGCATCGCCCAGCAGGGATTCGCGCTGCGCGTGCTGGCGCTGACGCGCAGCGGCGGCAAGCCCAATCGCGGCTATGTCATCCCCGGCGTCGGCGACCCGGAAGGCAAACTGCCGGACGCGTGGTTCGCGCGCGAACAGCTGCGCGACCTGCTCGCACAGTCCGATTTTGTTTTGATCGCGCTGCCGCTGACGGACGAGACGCGCCGCTTGATTGGCGAAGCGGAGCTGCGCGCGATGAAGCCGACCGCGTTTATCGTCAACATCGCGCGCGGCGGCATCATCGACGAAACCGCGCTCGTGCGCGCGCTGAAGGAGCACTGGATCGCCGGCGCAGGGCTGGATGTGTTCGAAAAAGAGCCGCTGCCCGCCGAGAGCGAATTATGGAAATGCGAGAACGCGCTGCTCGCGCCGCACATTTCCGGCGCGACGCCGCACTACGACGACCGCGCGGTGGATCTGTTCTGCGAGAACCTGCGGCGGTATCTGCGCGGCGATGAGTTGCTGAATTTGGTGGATCGGCAAGCAGGGTATTGAGAAATGACAAATGACAAATGAACAAATGAACAAATGAACAAAGGTGAATGACAGATTGAAAGGAGAGGCGCAATGGAGCACTTGTCTCCGAAGGACATTCACAAACGCACGTTTGATTTTGCAATTCGGATTGTGAAAATGCTAGATCGCCTGCCGCGAACCCTGGCTGCCGTGGAGATTGGACGACAGGTTTTGCGATCAGGGACATCCGTCGGCGCAAATGTACAAGAGGCGGACGCGGCAGAGTCGAAAAAGGATTTCATCCACAAGATGGCTATTGCGCGTAAAGAAGCGCAAGAGACGCGGTTTTGGCTTGGGATTATCCAGACCGCCATTCTACCAAACGATGTCGAAGTCGCCGCGCTCTGGAAAGAATGCGATGAGCTTGCGCGCATCTTGTATGCCATTATCAAGAATACGCGCGTCAAGCAACTGACGCAGAGCTTGGCGCCGGTTTTGTCATTTGTCATTTGCTCATTTGTCATTTACTTTGGAGTTCTATGATCAGAGGAATCATCTTCGATCTCGGCAGCACGCTAATGTACTTTGCGGGCAAGTGGGAAGACGTGGATCAGCAGTCCACCGCGTCGCTCGTCGCGTTCCTGAGAACGAATGGCGTCGCGGTGGAAGATACTTTCCCCGCACTCTTTTTGCAACACCGCAAGCGCGGCTGGAAACTCACCGAGGAGACGGGACTGGAGCACACGGTTGAGGATGCGCTGCGGGACGCGCTCGCGCAGATGGGAGATTTTTCGCTGGATGGCTTGCTGCCGCGCGCAGTCGCGGCGTACTTTGCGCTCGGCGAAGCGTGTTGGCACGCGTACCCCGATGCCGTCGCCACGCTGCAAGAACTGACGCGGCGCGGTTTGCGCGTCGGCTTGATCTCGAACGCGGATGACGACGGCTTGGTGCACCGCGCGGTCGAGCGGCTTGGCTTTGCGCCGTACCTGTCGCCGGTGCTCAGCAGCGCGGCGGAACCGCGCTGGCGCAAGCCCGACCCGCGCATCTTCCATCTCGTTTCCGACGCGTGGCAGTTGCCGCCGGCAGACATCGCGATGGTCGGCGACGCGGCGCGGTTCGATATTCTGGGCGCGCACCACGCCGGGATGCGCGGCATCCTGATCGAGCGCGGCGAGAACGCGCCGTGGCAGAAGATTCCGGACGAACTCGCGAACGACCCGGCAGTACGCGCGGATGCGACGGTGCGTGCGCTGGCGGAGATTCCGGGCGTGATTGCAAAGATGTGAATCAGCCACAGAAAACACAGAAAGACACGGAAAATGAAAATGCAATTCTGTGTGCTTCGGTGTGTTTCTGTGGCAAAGACCATCCAACCACCTAACCACCCACCACCTAACCACCTAACCATGAAAATCCTGATGCTCTCCGCCGAAGTCTTTCCGTTCGCCAAAACCGGCGGACTCGCCGATGTCGCCGGCGCGCTGCCGCGCGCGCTCCACGCGCTCGGTCACGACGTGCGCGTCGTGATGCCGCGCTATGGACGCATCGATCCCGCGCATTTCAATTTGCAAAAGACGCTCGA
>JBBIJS010000263.1:3069-4184 GCA_037445855.1 Chloroflexota bacterium
AGCATCGCGCAGACGTTCAGCATCGACTCGCTCGACGCGCGCGCGGCGAACAAACTCTCGCTGCAACAAGAAGGCGGCTTGCCGCAAATTTCCAACGCGCCGCTGCTCGCGATGGTCAGTCGCCTCACCGATCAGAAAGGACTCGACCTGGTGGCGGACACGATCGATCACATTCTCGACACGCTGCCGGCGCAGTTCGTCTTGATGGGCACCGGCGATCAGCACTATCACGATTTCTTTTCGCAGCTGCGGAGCAAATATTCCGGACGCGTGGCGACCTTTCTGACGTACGATCCCGCGCTCGCGCGGCGCATCTACGCCGGCGCGGACATGCTGCTGATGCCGTCGCGCAGCGAGCCGAGCGGGACGAACCAGATGATCGCGATGCGCTACGGCTGTATTCCGATTGTGCGCGCGACCGGCGGACTCGCGGACTCGGTCGAAGAGTTCGACGCGCGGCAAGAACGCGGCGCGGGTTTCACCTTCAAGGCATACGACCGCTGGGCGATGTTCGCCGCCGTCGTCCGCGCGATGACGACGTACCAATCGCCGGAGGTCTGGCGCGAACTCCAGCGCCGCGCGATGTCCGTCGATCTATCCTGGAACGCCGCCGCGAAAAAATACGACGCGCTCTATCGCGACGCCATCGAGCGGCACGGACGCGCCACTCAAGCCGCGCACGCGCTCGCGCTCGACATCCAGCACACCGCGGAGAAGATCGCCGCGCTGCCGCCGCGCATCGCGCGCCTCGGCGAGCTGGCGTACAATTTGTGGTGGGGCTGGAACCCGGACGGGCGCGTCGTTTTCCAGCGGCTCGATCCTGAATTGTGGGAGCGCGTCGCGCGTAATCCGGTGCGGCTGCTGCGTGAGCTGCCGCCGGAGACGCTGCTCGCCGCGAGTCGCGACGAAGACTATTTGAAACGGTACGACGCCGCGCTCGCGGATTTCGATTCGTACATCAAATCGAAAGCGACGTGGTTCGATACGTCGTATCCGTACCTCAGCGGCGCGCCCATCGCCTATTTCTCGTTCGAGTTTGGACTGCACGCGTCGCTGCCGATCTACTCCGGCGGTCTCGGCATCCTGTCCGGCGATCACACGAAAGAGGCGAGCGA